>JBAXQU010000019.1:0-40113 GCA_037131555.1 Bacteroidota bacterium | reverse complement strand
GTATTGCCATTAAAGTAATAGTTCTATTATTTATTCATTGAACTGCTATTATCCACCTTCCTTTTCTACTGAAAAAAAGTATCTTTGTAAATCTATTAAAAAAGATAACTTTATTTGCATCTTTTTGACTTGAAAACAACTGTAACATACATCATTTCTAACATTAATAAAGCATTTGCTTTTGAATGGATTGCGGAATCTATTAACAAAGACAAATTCAATCTTCAATTTATCCTTTTAAATTCAGGTGATTCGAACCTTGAAAATTATCTTAAAAAAAACAATTTCCCTGTAAAAAGAATAACTTATAGCGGCAAAAAAGATATTCCTAAAGCAATATTTATTATATTTAAAACTCTACTTAAAAACAAAAGCACTGTTGTTCATACTCATTTGTTCGATGCAAATATTGTTGGGTTAACTGCTGCAAAACTTGCTGGGGTAAAAAAAAGAATTCATACTCGGCATCACTCTGATTATCACCATCAGTATTTCTCTAGAGCTGTGAAATATGACAGATATGTTAATTGGATTTCTACTGATATTGTTGCCATTTCGGAAGTAGTAAAACAAATTTTAATTGAGAAAGAAAAAGTTAAAAAACATAAAATCCATCTTATTCATCATGGATTTGAACTTGCGAAGTTTTCAGAAGTAAGGCAATCGGAAATTAATGAACTGAAGAAAAAATACAACCCTAGTGATTCTAGACCAAAGATTGGTGTTATTTCACGTTATTTGGAGTTAAAGGGAATACAATACATCATCCCAGCATTTAAGAACTTACTTATTGAGAAACCTAAAGCCTTATTAATTTTGGCCAACACAGAGGGGGCCTATACGCAAGAAATTAGAAAACTATTGACCGAATTACCAACAGAAAGTTATATTGAAATCAATTTCGAACCTAATATTTTTGCACTATACAAACTATTTGATATTTTTATTCATGTTCCTGTAGCCGCTGAAATAGAGGCATTTGGACAAACATACGTGGAGGCTTTGGCTGCAGAGGTGCCTTCTATATTTACACTTTCCGGTATAGCCAATGAATTTATTGTTGATAGGCATAATGCTCTTGTTGTTCCTTACATGTCTTCAGACGCAATACTGAATGCAATTAAAGAACTATTAAATGATAAAAAACTTGCTTCACAAATTGTTTCGAATGGTAAGATTGAGGTGGATTTAAGGTTTGGAATTGACAAAATGATTTTATCTTTGGAACGTCTTTATGAATAAAAACCTATTCTTTTCCATAGTAATACCAACTTATAACAGAGCATCGTTTATTAAATCCACAATAGATTCCGTGCTTAATCAAGTGTATCAGAATTTTGAAATAATTATAGTGGATGATGGAAGTACGGATAATACCGAAGAAGTTATAAGAACAATTCCAAGTGAAAAAATAAGATACTTTAAAGTCGAAAATTCGGAGCGAGCAGCTGCGCGTAATTTCGGAATACTACAATCTAACGGTGAATATTTAACCTTTCTAGATTCGGACGATATATTATTCCCTGATTATTTACAAAACGCAAATAATTCAATTTTGAAATATAAACGATGTCCGTTTTTTCATTTAGGTTATGAAATTAGAAACTATAAAGGGAAGATTTTATATCAATTTAATAAAATAAAATCAGAAGATTTAGATTTCATTGTCAAAGGAAATCCATTAAGTTGTATGGGTGTATTTATAAGGAGAGATGTTTCTGAAAAATTCAAATTTAATGAAGATCGTGAACTGTCAGGAAGTGAAGATTGGGAATTATGGTTAAGAATAATTGCCAACTTTGGGATAAAAACTGACAACCGTATTAGTGCTTGCCTTATTCAACACGATGATAGAAGTGTATTGAAATTTGACGAATTACAACTTTTCAAACGAAAAGAACTTGCCTTGAAATATGCCTTTGAAGATAAAGCCGTTCAAAATTTATATGGCAAACAATATCAAAAAATAGATTCATTTGCGGACGGTTATATTTCATTGCACTTGGCATTGGCTGGGCATAATACAAAGAGTTTAAAATATCTATTCAAATCAATAAAAAACTACCCGCTTTCCATTTTTAGCAAACGCTTTTTAGCAATCTTTAAGCATATTGTTTTAAACATAATATTATTCAACAAAAAAACAACGTAATCATGTGTGGTATTTCTGGTTTTTATTCACCTACAAAAAAGTTTTCGGAGTATGAATTGCATGTAATGACGGATGCTATTGCAAGCCGTGGTCCTGATGCTTTTGGTTATTTTACAGATGATGTCGTGGGCCTAGGTCATCGTAGGTTGAGCATCATTGATTTATCAACCAATGCCAATCAACCAATGACTTCATCGGATGGTAGGTATGTGATGGTATATAATGGCGAGGTGTATAATTTTAGGGAAATAGCTGCTGAGTTGCGCCAAAATTTCAGAACCGAATTTCGTACTTCGTCCGACACTGAAGTTTTGATTGAAGCCTATATCCATTATGGCGAGGACTTCGTGAAAAAACTGAACGGTATGTTTGCTTTGGCTATTTACGATAAACAAAAACAAGAACTCTTTCTATGTCGCGATAGGATTGGCATCAAGCCACTTTATTATTTTTGGGATGGTGAGAATTTTGCTTTTGCTTCGGAGCTAAAGGCTTTAAAACAACTTGCTTTTATTCCGAAAGACATCAATAGTAATGCGGTGTATCACTTTCTTCATCTTGGTTTTATTCCTTCTACTCAATCGATTTACAAATCCATCAAAAAGCTGGATGCTGGCAGATGGTTGAGGGTGTCGAACAAGCATAAAGACAATCAACAGTATTGGTCTATCAACGACCATGTAACCGAAAACGTGATTACGAGCGAGAAACAAGCCATTGTAAAACTGAGTGATTTGTTGATGAGTTCGGTTCAATACCAAATCAAGAGTGATGTACCTTTTGGTGTGTTCTTGAGTGGAGGTATTGATTCGAGCCTTGTAACGGCCAATGCGGTGAACCTTGCAGGGGTGAAGGTGAATACGTTTTCAATTGGTTTCGAAGAAAATAAATACAACGAATCGGCTTATGCCAAAGCCATTGCAATGTATTTGGGCACTAATCATCATGAGTTCATCGTTTCGTACAAAGATGCGATAGAGCTTATTGATACGATATTTGAAGCCTATAGCGAACCTTTTGCCGACTCATCGGCTATACCAACAATGCTGGTTTCGAAATTAGCCCGCGAGCATGTAACGGTTACTCTTTCGGGCGAAGGAGGTGACGAATTGTTTATGGGATATGGTGCCTATAAATGGGCCAATCGATTGAACTCATTATCAGTTAAATTATTTCACAACCAATTAGCAACTGCACTGTCGAAAACAAAATACAAACGTCATTCGAACTATTTTGTATTGCCTCATAAAAATTTGCTGTATAGCCATATCTTGTCGCAAGAACAAAACAACTTTTCGTTACTGGAACTTGGAAATTTATTGAGCGATGATTTTAGAAATGCTCCAGGAGCATTGAATACAGAGAAGTTGAATAATTTCGGAATTGAGATTAATCACTTGAAACGAAATTTGAATGCGGATGAAAGACAAGCCATTTTCGACCTTAACTTTTACTTACAAGACGACTTACTCACCAAGGTGGACCGAGCAAGTATGCATTTCTCGTTAGAAACCAGAGTGCCTTATCTCGATCATCGCATCATCGAATTTGCCCTCAACTTATCGCCAAAACTGAAGATTAAGAACGGAACGAGTAAATATATTTTGAAAGAAATTCTTTATCAATACATACCGCCTAAGTTTTTCGACCGCCCTAAACAAGGCTTTGCCATACCGCTCGAACAATGGTTGAAAAACGAGCTATCGTTTTTGATTGACGAATATTTATCAGAAGAAATGATAATCAAGTACAATTTTGTTGATTACCAAAAGGTGAAATTATTGGTAAATGAGTTTAGAAACAACAATAAAAATTACTTGTACAACCGACTTTGGTTATTAATCGTATTGCACAAATGGTTAAAAACAAATTGTTGATGCAAGGCTCTTCCACTGCATCAGAGCAATAGACTCAGGCTAAATCTTTAGCTTGGCTTACCCTCTACCGAATGTTTTTTTAGTATCTTCGATAGACATGTTATAGTATATCGAACAATCAGTAATGGTGGCGATTTGCTTCCTTGTTTTGTTGGACAGCGTTTTTATTTCCTTAATAATTTGCTGAGCCCTTCGTTCCCCTTTATGCATCCAATACATGATGTCGCGAACGGTTACTGATACCCTGTTTTTGTCAGGATGAATGATTTCTTCTGAATAAGATTCTATTTTTTTCATTTTAGAACGAATTAAAAAGTGATTAATTAATATTGTTTTTTGTTTGTACAATTTATAGACGTAATTTGGTGACAAAAGGTTGCTTCAACGGCAATATTATTAACATTTACCTTCATAAAACGAAACAAAACGAAACAAAACGAAATGAAACGAAACAAAACGAACCTATTTTGACGAATTTGCCCTTGAAATGAAGTTGGTAAATAAGTTTTGTTTTACGTTTGTATCGTCATCCGATTTCATCAACTAAAAAAAGGATACAAAAAACAAGTTCTTTGATTCGATATACCGTAATTGTCTTCTCGAAAACAAACGATACGAATAGGATGATTTTTAATTGGACTTGCCAAAAAGTGTTTTTGAGTTCATTTAGAACGTAAGTGAGTTCATTTAGAAAGTAAATGAGTTCATTTAGAACGTAAGTGAGTTCGTTTAGAACAAAAGTGAGTTCATTTAGAAAGTAAATGAGTTCATTTAGAACTTAATTGAGTTCATTTAGAACGTAAGTGAGTTCATTTAGAAAGTAAATGAGTTCATTTAGAACTTAAGTGAGTTCATATAGAACAAAAGTGAGTTCATTTAGAACGTAAATGAGTTCATTTAGAACTTAAGTGAGTTCATATAGAACAAAAGTGAGTTCATATAGAACGTAAATGAGTTCATTTAGAAAGTAAATGAGTTCATTCAGAACAAAAGTGAGTTCATGTTAAAGGAAAAGGAATTGATTTAAATCGGTACGGAACAATAACAATGGATTAAATATCAAAACAATACAAATAAAAACTAAAACAACAATCACATGGCACAAAAAAACGCAAAAGTGTTGGAAGATTTCATAGCTGTTACTCCAACCAAAAAAATTGAACAGTCAACTATTAAACACAATAAGATAGTTGCGGCTGTAAGTACCTTCGCAAATCCCGATTTGGATATGGTAACCTTTAAAAAGGACATCGATAATGCGGATGATTTAATTAAAAAAGTGGATGCAGGCGACAAAAGCAAAACAGAAGAACGTAATGCTGCTATCCGCTTGCTCGATGCCGACTTGCGATTACTTGCTGCTTATGTTACACGCATTGCCAAAGGCTCAGAAGCAATCATTCAACTTGCAGGTTTTACCTCCATCAAAACGATTGTCACCAAAGCCAAAGTTCCTCAACAACCTGTGATAACGGGAGGCCCAGGTAAGTTGATAGGAGAATTAGCCCTCGAATCGAATAAACTCGAATTTGCCACTCGATACACCTTTGTGGCGAGCGAAGACCTAAGCCTTGTTTCGTTCGACAATGGTACGGTGATTGTTACCATACCACCCGTTGTGGAAGGAACCACCCCAACAACTCAACCTCCTATCTATATTCGTACCGAAAAGAAGAATAAAACCATTATCAATAATTTGGAGACTCGTAAGGAATTTCAATGTGTATGTTTTGCAAGTTCTACAGCTGGTTCGAGTGTTGAAAGCGAAATTATAGTTGCGAAATCGCTCTAGAAGATAATTAGAAAAATAAACGCAAGTAAAAAAAAACGCCTTGTTTCGGAGTAGAGACAAGGAGTTTTTCATTTGATAGAAATCAAGATTACTTATACTTCGAAATCATTTTCTCTTTTTTTCAAATCGGCTTTTAAATTTTAACGCTTGTTGATCGTAAAAATACTTTAACACAAACAAACTAGAAACATAAAAGGGTATGCAGGGGATTTTTAAACGAACCAATGAACCAAAATTGGAAGTAGCAATACCAACCGAAAAAGCGAAAAACAAAGAGAAGAGTACGGAAAAAAGAAGCAAAGGGTTCTTGCCGATCAAACCAAAAAACCCGAGAAACTTGAGCCGGATAAGCAGGAAAGCAGTAAGCAACATAATATAGGTGTTTTCGAGTGCAGACAAAAGCATTACAGGATTTCGTACATCCCATAGATAGGGTCTGAACAGCGTAGCAGCTATGGCGAGATGAGCCTTGCTAAGCATACTAATGGGGTCAGCATTAAATTCACCAATATCGAAACTATTACCACCATAATATACTTGTTTTTGATCTAAATTCACAACCACTGCTCTATCCAAAACATTATCCAATGAGTATTGCCCCAAAACAGAATTCATTTGAGAAAGAGTGAATACACTTAGTCCAACACCAAGGGAGATAAAAAAAGGAGCAGCCATCATTCTCAATACCGCACTCTTCAATCTAGCAAGCCTTTCATTCGACAACCAAATTAAGGACCCTGGTAATAAGGCAAAAAGAATGTATGGTTTGATTGCAATTAACAGATAAGCTGAAATAAAAATATAAATAAAACTGATGATGCTATATCTTTTCTTAACAAAGAAGGAATAGAAATAATAGGTGTACCAACCTACGGCTGAAAGAGTAATGGTATCTTTTAATAAACCCGAACCCCAAAAAACAACTGAAGGAATGAATAAAATAGAGATTGCGAATTGTCGTTGTAAGGCAGGAAACTGTTCGTTGAAAAGTAAGAACAATCGCCATACACCTGTATAACACAACCATGCCAATAGTAAGGCCATCACTACATAACTACCAGATGAAAGATAATACAAAGGAACTATTAAACGTGAAACAAACAAAGCATTGGGATCTTTCCAAAAGACAGGAATTCCTGTTTCACCATCGAAATTAAGATAATTTTCATATGTATTATTCCCTTTCAAAATATCAATAAACGATTCAAAATCTTTAAAGGAAAGATTAGAAATTGCTTTTGAAGTTAAGTAGTAATTTACAGTATCTCCACCTGTATAATAAAATTGATAAATCAAACAAACTGCTATCGCTCCAAATAATTTTACAAACAATCCCCTCACGTAATATTTATACAAAGGCTGATAAACAATATGTTTGTCCTGTACATGCCCTGCTACAAAATAAATCAGAATTAAATAAACGGGTGTTAAGAATAAATCAAAAAGTGTAAGTATCACCGGGAATTCTAATTTTTTATTGTTTTTATTTTGAACAAAAATAGTACAATGTTTTAAATAATGTTTTAAACTTGTAGAATTAAAATTTTGGATGGATGAATGTACTCTACATTTCTTATGACGGAATGACTGACCCCTTAGGTCAATCGCAGGTAATCCCTTATTTGGTGGGCTTATCACGCAAAGGGCATCGCATTACTTTAATTTCATGTGAGAAAAAAGAACGATTCGAGCAACATCAATCCACCATTGCAGCCTTACTTACCAAAGCCAATATACAGTGGTGCCCTGTGCCCTACTCCACTTTACCTTCGGTGGTGTCGAAACGATTGAATATTTACAAAATAAAAAAAGCAGCGGTGCAACATTGCAAAAACAATGAAGTAGACGCTTTACACTGCAGGAGTTATATGGCCGCATTAATCGGTTTATATTTAAAGAAAAAGTTTAAGCTTCAATTCATTTTTGACATGAGAGGTTTTTGGGCTGATGAGCGCATTGATGGAAAGATATGGGATTTGAACAACACCTTGCACAACATTATTTATAAATATTTCAAGAAAAAGGAAATTGAGTTTCTAACGAAGGCTGATTACACCATTAGTTTAACCCAACAAGCGAAAGCCGAAATCATGAGTTGGAAACCCTTCCAGCATAAATCGTTGGATATTCAGGTGATACCTTGTTGTGCCGATTTAGATTTGTTTTCAATGGCAAATGCAAGCATCGAGAAAAAGAAAAAATTGCAAGAACAACTTAAACTAATGGATGATGATTTTATTTTGACGTATCTTGGTTCCATTGGCACATGGTATATGCTGGATGAGATGCTCGACTTCTTTGTTCTTTTACTTCGAACTAAGAAGAATGCTCGTTTCTTATTTATCAGCCCTGATAGCAAAACGGAGATTGAGAAAAAGGCAGAGGCAAAAGGAATTGCCCTCAACAGAATCATCGTGCACTCCGCCACTCGAGCTGAAGTACCTATCTACCTTAGTCTTTCGAATCTATCTATTTATTTTATCAAACCTCTCTATTCCAAAAAAGCTTCCTCGCCCACTAAAACAGGCGAAATCATGGGGATGGGGATACCCATCATTACCAACTCAGGAATAGGCGATAGCGACCAGATTATAACTGATTCGGGTGCGGGCTTACTTATTAATAGTTTCACAAATGAGGAGTATCAGAAGATAATTGAGCAAATTGATGTACTTTTGAGAACTGAAAAAACAAAAATTACTGCTGCTTCTGCAAAGTACTTTTCGTTAGAAAATGGAATTAAATTGTACCAAGAAGTATACACGAAATTAGAACAAAGAAAAGCACAAAAACGATAAACACATGAGTTCTCAAAAAACAATAATCGTTACTGGTGGAGCTGGATACATTGGCTCGCACACCATCATCGAACTGCTGGCATTGCCCAATTACAACATTGTATCGGTTGACAATTATTCCAACTCTTCGGCTACCACTTATTCGCGTATAGAAATGATTACGGGGAAAAAAGTAAAACACTATGCTGTGGATTTATGCAATAAGAAAGAAACCGAATCGCTCTTTAAATCAGAAAAAAACATTGAAGCGGTGATTCATTTTGCTGCTTTCAAATCAGTGCCGGAGTCGGTAGAAAATCCTTATAAATACTACAGCAACAATATTAATTCGTTAATCAATGTATTGGAATGTTGCCTAAAGTACAAGGTTAGTAATTTTATTTTTTCTTCTTCGTGTTCGGTTTATGGTAATATCAATGAGTTGCCTGTAAAGGAAACCACTCCGCTTGGTAAAGCCGAATCACCTTATGCATTTACAAAACAAATTGGCGAGGAGATGATAAAAGATTATGCACGTGCAAATCCGCAACTGCAAACAATCGCCCTTCGTTATTTTAATCCAGTTGGTGCACACATTTCAGGGTTGATTGGCGAATCGCCATTGAATAAAGCGAACAACTTGGTGCCCATTATCACCAATACTGCCGTTGGAAAAATCAAACAAATGACAGTTTATGGAAGCGATTACGCTACACGCGATGGTAGTTGCATCAGAGATTATATACACGTTACTGATATTGCCACTGCTCATATCAAAGCGATGTATTATTTGATTGACAAGAAACACAAATCGAATTTCTCTATCTTCAATTTGGGTACAGGCAATGGAGTGAGTGTGTTGGAAGCCATCGCTGCTTTCGAAAAGGTGAGCAATGAGAAATTGAACTATACCATTGGTCCTAAACGTGAAGGTGATGTAGGAGCCATATATTCCGACAACAGTTTCACCGAAAAATATCTTGATTGGAAACCTATTTTTAATTTGGAGGATATGATGAAGACCGCTTGGGTATGGGAGTTGGAACAAAAGAAAGAAAACCAAAAGAGTTAAACAAACTAAAAGCAACTGTAGTATAAACTATGTCGGAAGAATCAATTATTGATTTAGAACAAGAGAAAAATGAAATACTTAAAAGATATCGTTCCTTATTAAGAGCTTGCAAACGTGCGCTTGAGAAGGGTGATAAGCTTCTCATTCGAAAAGCATTTGACATAGCATTGGAAGCGCATAAAGACATGCGCAGAAAAACCGGTGAACCTTATATTTATCATCCCATCGCGGTGGCGCATATTTGTGCCGAAGAAATTGGCTTGGGTACTACCTCCGTAGTATGTGCCTTGTTGCACGATGTGGTGGAAGATACTGACTTGACACTAGATGACATTCGTGGATTGTTTGGTGAGAAGGAAGCAAAGATAATTGATGGGCTTACCAAGATTTCAGGTGTATTCGAACAAGGTTCTTCGCAACAAGCCGAGAACTTTAGGAAAATGCTCCTCACACTTTCTGACGATGTACGCGTAATCCTCATCAAGCTTGCCGACCGACTGCACAACATGCGAACGCTTGACAGCATGGCAAGAGATAAGCAATTGAAGATTGCATCGGAAACTTTATACCTCTACGCTCCACTGGCACACCGCCTTGGATTGAATGCTATAAAAACTGAACTTGAAGACATGGGCCTGAAGTATACTGAGCCCGATGTGTATAATGAGATTCAACAAAAGCTAAAAGAATCGGAGCCGGAACGAAAAAAGTTCATCTCGAAATTTATTGTACCAATAAAAGAAATACTAGAGGAACAAGGTGTGAAGTTCACCATCATTGGTCGACCGAAGTCTATCTATTCCATCAATACTAAAATAAAAACCAAGGGGGTTACCTTCGAAGAGATTTTCGATTTGTTTGCCATTCGTATTATTATTGATACTCCGCTTGAGAAAGAAAAAGCCGATTGTTGGCGAGTGTATTCCATCGTCACCGATTTTTATTTGCCTAGCCCCGATCGGTTACGCGATTGGATATCTACTCCGAAAGCCAATGGGTATGAGAGTTTGCATGCTACCGTGATGGGCCCCGATGGTAAATGGGTGGAAGTGCAGATACGCACCTTACGCATGGACGAGTTGGCGGAGAAAGGTTATGCTGCTCATTGGAAATACAAAGACAGTACGAGCGAGAGTCAGTTGGATGAATGGATTAGGAAGATTAGGGAGGTGCTCGAAAACCCTGAGGAAAATGCGTTGGAGTTCATTGATGACTTCAAACTAAATTTATTTGCGGAAGAGATTTTCGCGTTTACGCCAAAAGGGGAAATAAAAACAATGCCCAAAAACTCTACTGCGCTCGACTTTGCATTTGATATTCACACCAAGGTGGGAGAGCGGTGCATTGGGGCAAAGGTAAATCATAAGCTCGTGCCGCTTAGCTATAAATTAAAAAGTGGCGACCAAGTGGAAGTGCTTACTTCGAGCAAACAAAGACCTAAGGAAGATTGGCTCAACTTTGTGGTGACTGCCCGTGCTAAGAGTAAAATAAAAGCTGCCTTGCGCGAGGAAAAGCGACTGCTTTCTAAAGAAGGCAAAGCCATGCTGGAGCGAAAACTCAACCATCTGAAGATAGATGCGAACACACAAAACATCAATCAAATTGCTACTTATTTCAAACTTCATTCTACTCAGGAATTGTTTTACCGAATAGCAATGGGCAATATCGATGTGAAGCACCTCAAAGATTTCTATCAGGAACATGGAAAGATAATGCACAAGTCGGGTGGAATAAAAAAGGCCGATGCTCCTCCTTCGCTCGAGCAGATGGTAACTGCTGCGCGTGGTAAGACCGACCTGTTGGTGATTGGCGAAAACCTTCAGAAGATAGATTATAAACTTTCGCCATGCTGCAGCCCTATTCCAGGCGATGACGTATTTGGGTTCATCACCATCAACGAGGGAATAAAGATACATCGTGTGAATTGCCCCAATGCCATTCAGCTTCTTTCGAACTATGCCTACCGTGTGGTGAAAGCCAAATGGACCAGTAAGGAACTTATTTCGTTTTTGGCAGGTATCCGAATTACGGGTATTGACGAAGTGGGTATTGTGAACAACATCACCAAAATAATTTCGAATGAACTGAACGTGAACATGCGCTCATTGAATTTCGATACCAACGATGGCACCTTCGAGGGAAATGTTACCGTGTTTGTGCAAGATACCAATCACCTTACGGAGTTGATGAAAAAACTCCGAAAAGTGGATGGGGTGCTTACGGTGAACCGGATGGATGCCAACGACTAGGCTTGCAAGTAGGTGAACGGTCGCTTGCGTAAGTATATTCTCACTAAAAACTAAATCATTCTTGGTTTCACTTTTTTAATGGCTGCAAACAAGTAGCCTCTATTTTTTACTGCCCTTTTGGTAGCAGCTAGTAGTAATATTCGTATTTTCGCAACTTTCAAAATCTATACGTATCAACAATAACAATTCAAGATAACCATGAAATTCAGAAAAGCAAGTAATAACATCCTCGAAACCATTGGCAATACTCCATTGGTGCGTATTAACAACCTCACCAAAGATGTGAAAGCAACGGTGTACGCTAAGGTAGAAACTTTCAATCCGGGCAATTCGATAAAAGATAGAATGGCTTTGAAAATGATAGAAGATGCTGAGAAAGATGGCCGCCTTAAACCAGGTGGAACCATTATAGAAGGTACAAGCGGAAACACAGGGATGGGCCTTGCGATAGCAGCTATCATCAAAGGATATAAATGCATCTTTACTACTACCGACAAACAATCGAAAGAAAAGGTGGATGCCTTGCGTGCTTTTGGTGCCGATGTGATTGTATGTCCTACGAACGTAGAACCAGAAGATCCGCGCAGTTATTACTCGGTGTCGTCACGCTTGGTGGCCGAAGTACCTAATGCTTGGAAACCGAATCAATATGATAACTTGAGCAATAGTCAGGCGCACTACGAGCAGACTGGCCCCGAAATATGGGAACAAACCGAAGGCAAGATTACTCACCTTGTGGTGGGTGTGGGCACGGGTGGTACCATCTGTGGTACGGGTAAATACTTGAAAGAGAAAAACCCTAACGTGAAGATTTGGGGAATTGATACTTATGGCTCGGTGTTTAAGAAGTACAAGGAGACTGGCATATTTGATAAGAACGAAATTTACCCTTATATCACCGAAGGTATTGGCGAAGATTTTTTGCCTGCCAATGTTGACTTCAACATTATCGACCGGTTTGAGAAGGTTACGGATAAAGATGCAGCCATCATGACGCGTGAGATTACCAAGCAAGAAGGTATATTCGCTGGTAATTCGGCTGGTTCGGCTATGGCGGGACTTATGCAACTCAAAAACGAATTGAAAGAAACCGATGTGGTGGTGGTTATTTTTCACGACCATGGCACACGTTACCTTGGCAAGATGTTCAACGAGGAATGGATGATGGAAAAAGGCTTTTTCGATAAGAAGGGACTTGTGGCCAAAGATTTGGTGAACGAACGTACGAATGGAATCCTCATCACGGTGGAGGCGCACGACACTATTGAGAGTGCGGTGAAGCTAATGAGCAAGATGGATATTTCGCAAATACCGGTGACCAGCGACAAACGCATCGTGGGTTCGCTCAACGAGGCTACGCTATATGCCAAGATAGTGGCCAACCCCGATATTAAGAATAATACCATCGAAAGCATTATGCAACCTGCTTTCCCATTTGTGGATAGCTCTACTCCTATCGACTCGTTATCGGGTATGATTACTGCGAGCAATGCGGCAGTGTTGATACGCGATTTTAAATTAGATAAAACCTATATCATCACTCGCTACGATATTATCAACGCACTTACTAAATAAGTTTGGTGAAGGATGGTTGGTTGCTCGTTGTTGGCGGGGCCTATTACAGTGGCTCGTGCTAATGATAGCAAGATGACAATTGAATATAAAAAAAGGAAGGCGATGATGGCCTTCCTTTTTTGTTTATTGAAAAATAAATTTACCACTTGCCGACCACCGATGAGCGTTGAACAATTGATAAAAATAAATACCCGAACTAAAATTCTGATTGGTTAAGGTCCATTGGGTACCGTTAATGTTTTCGATGGTTTTCACCTTTTGGCCTTTATCGTCATATATAATAAGTGTAGCGTTCTTCATCACCTCGTCCGACTGAAACCCAATACTGGTGCTTGCTGGTACAGGATAAACGGTAACGGTATTTGTCTTGCTTGCTTCGTTTATGCCGAAGCAGATGTCGACCCCAAACCAAATATTATCAATCAACCAACCTTCTTTATTGGTGTTTATACTGTCGCTGGCAAACGTGAAACGAATGTCGATGGAATGAGGAATAGTGGGACCACCCAATCCTGCGCAAAGTGGTATAGTGGCCATGCGATAGTCGGGAACTGTTCGATGCCCTGTGATGGCTGGTCGGCCATTGAATAAGGTGTTTTGATAATAAAACATAGAATTCCAAGGAGCGATATCATGCCAGGTTTGGCCTGAATCCAACGAAAACTCAACATAACCTCCATCGTGTAAGGTATCACTATCCATCTCGTATTCAAACGAAAAATAGATATAGCTCCATGACCAAGAAGGGTTACTTCCATTCAATATAAAAGAAGAATCGTACACAGTAAATTGAAAAGAAGAATTGGTATTGATGGGATAAGGAAGAAGGGTGTCGGTGACAATGGCATTAGGCGGTGTAATGGCTGCATTGAAAAGGGTCTTTTGTGGACGACCGATTTGCCACAAGTTTGCATGGTTAGCGGTATCGATATGAATTAAGGAATTAGTCACCGATTCGAAATCGATAATCTCTGGATTAAACTGCGCATCGGCAACCATACTAACTAAACTAAAACAAAGCAAGGAGAGGATAAATTTTTTCATGATGCTATGAATAAAAAATTTGGTAGACCAAAGATAATTGTTTTTGGTAAATAAATTTTTTTTATTTTTGAACAATCAATTCAGATTGTATGCTTAATCACCATGTTGTTTGATGACAAATATAAGTTACTCGCGGTCTATGTAAAGACGCTTTGCAGCCATTCGAAGTATCGACATGCTTTGAATGCTGACGATATTGTGCACGATACGATAATTGACCACCAACTCGATGACCTCGACAAGCTGAAAGCACTTGCTGTAAAAACCAAAAACAAACAAATCAATCGACTTAAACGAGGCTTGCTTACGGCAAAAGATTACGAGCAACAGCTTGCGCAAAACAATGCCACCACCAAAACACATTGCCTCACCGACCCGGAATATCATAAAAGATTAAAGGAACAAAAGAACAATTGGGCACGCAAGCAACGCGAAGGAAAAACGGAGAACTACTACAATGATCTGGCTTTCAAAAGGGCACGAACGGCTCGGCATAACTTTATCCGAAATTCGGAACAAGCCATCAATTGCCAACGCACTATATCGAACCGCTGTTACCGAAAAAGCATCAATACCTTTCGTCATCATACTGTTTGCCCTTGTCCCGATAAATTTATTTGCATTGATGGGAAATGCCATAGGAGGTAAATTTTTGGGTGATTTAATGGTGCGAACCAAAATCCATTTCCATTTAATTTGAATCCCGAAGGGATGACCCGTTTTTAGCAAATGGGAGAAATAACATGCAAAGCTCCGTAGGAGCGTTCCGTAAAATACAGGACGCTCCTACGGAGCTCCATCGGCAATTTTCATTATTGTGCTACAAACGGTATGCTCCTACGGAGCAAAAAATGATACGATTGGTGGGGTGATATACCGCACAACCAAAATCCATTTCCATTTAATTTAAATCCCGTAGGGATGACCCGTTTGTAGCAATAAAATGTTACAAACGGTAAGCTCCTGCGGAGCAAAAAATGATAAAACATTACGGGCAATTAACCTAGGAACCAAAATCCATTTCCATCTAATTTGAATCCCGTAGGGATGACCCGTTTGTAGCAAATGGGAGAAATAACATGCAAAGCTCCGTAGGAGCGTTCCGTAAAATACAGGACGCTCCTACGGAGCTCCATCGGCAATTTTCATTATTGTGCTACAAACGGTATGCTCCTACGGAGCAAAAAATGATACGATTGGTGGGGTGATATACCGCACAACCAAAATCCATTTCCATTTAATTTGAATCCCGTAGGGATGGCCCGTTTGTAGCAATAAAATGTTACAAACGGTAAGCTCCTGTGGAGCAAAAAATGATAAAACAATACGGGCAATTAACCTACGAACCAAAATCCATTTCCATTTAATTTGAATCCCTTAGGGATGACCCGTTTGTAGCAATAAAATGTTACAAACGGTAAGCTCCTGCGGAGCAAAAAATGATAAAACATTACGGGCAATTAACCTAGGAACCAAAATCCATTTCCATCTAATTTGAATCCCGTAGGGATGACCCGTTTGTAGCAAATGGGAGAAATAACATGCAAAGCTCCGTAGGAGCGTTCCGTAAAATACAGGACGCTCCTACGGAGCTCCATCGGCAATCGACATCCTTGCGCTACAAACGGTAAGCTCCTGCGGAGCAAAAAATGATACGATTGGTGGGTTGATATTCCGGTCAGCCAAAAACCGTGGCATAGAAAAGACAATAGATAGAGGGCGGTGCAAAATCTGCTAGGTCGGAAGACCAAAAATAAGGTTTTTTCAGGATAATTAAGCTAACACATTGAAAACCGACAGCTTGCAACCACCTCCCGAATCGTTCTAATCAGATTTAGTCAACATGCGAGGCTTAGCCTAAGAACTTTTTCTATGCCTCGCATGTTTGCGACCGGCAAAAAAAGTTCTTATTCTACCGTTCGCATGTTTGCGAACCCTAGTTTTTGAACTCAACCTATCGTTCGCAATATTGCGAACCTAAAATTGAGAACCAAGGCAAGCCATCGCAACAATGCGAAGCTCGAAATTGGGAAAAAATGACGCTTCGCAAACATGCAAACCAAGAAATCAACCTAAAAATTGACATTAATAATAGTGTAAATTAAGGAATACTTGGTTCGAAATTGATGCTTAGACCTCACCCTCGGTCCCTCTCCAAAGGAGAGGGATGACGCTAACGGATGAACTAAGTTTTAAGAGCAACTTACGAAACTCCCCCTCTCTTTTGGAGAGGGGATACAGGGGTGAGGTCCATTCAAAGGAAACTCAACTTCTAAATCAACTTAAAAATTAACATTAATAATAGTATAAACAAATAAATTTAAAACAATGGCATCAGAGACAAGAAAAAAACCAGAATCGAATGTAACACGAAATACTGCTCTTACTAAAGCGAAAGAAGAAAATGACGACTTGGTGGCAGCAGGCACTAGTTTTTTGAGCCCAGCCACCACCGCTATGCTCAATACCACTCAGGTGGCGTATAAAGAAGCTTATGATACAGTGGCCGAAAAGTCGAATGACGATGTATTGGCGAGTGATAAATTGGAAAAGGCAGCGGCTTTGCTCAAACGGGGCTGTACACGATTCATTCGGGTGTTTGTGTTGGCGGTCGAAGATGGCGATTTCCCAGCGGCTAACCTTCATTATTATCACCTCGATAGTAGTGGTAAAGTTCCACCTATGACCACGTATGATGAGATTCAAAACTGTGCAGCCAACCTTATATCGGGCGATGCTGCACGTGTGGCAGCAGGAGGTGCAGCCATGGCGAACCCTAATATTGGCGTGATTACTCATCGCAACACTGCGTTTCTGGATTGTCGCACCACCAAACGAGCCACCACCCTGGCGCTTACCGCTGCCGAAACAGCCTTGAACAAACTCAATGCTGATGCTGACGAAACCATTCTTTTTGTATGGAACGAAGTGGAGGCGCACTTCAGCAACTTGTCGCCTGCAGCTAGGCGTGTGCAGGGACGCATTTGGGGTATTATTTACATCAAAGCAGGCGGCACCAAAGAGGTAAGCGGCACAGTGAAAGATAGTGTTTCGGGCAATGATGTATTGGATGCCAATGTTTATTTCGAAAACGGAGTGAACGATGCGCTGAGCGATGCCCACGGTTATAAACTCAACACCACATTGATGGATACACAAATTCTTTTGGCCACTCATCCTCTTTATGTCGACTTTAAGGTAAGCGTTGTATTGGTTGAAGGTGAAAATCCGGTGGTGAACATCGTGATGGTGAAAAAACCATAAAGGAAGAAGAACAAGAGGACAACGAACCAAAGAATAGCGAATGGTGAAATGAGGATAGCAATTCCACATTCGATGGTTCGATTGTTCAAATGTTCTATGGTTTGTTTCACTTTTTTGAAAAATATACCCAAAATAAATAACGCTAAAATCATTCACCGACTTTCAATTATGCTTACTTTTGTGGTAGCCATTTAAAACACGATTACCGTTCTTAAATCGCTCGTTGGTAAACAGCGTATAAATATTAAAATTGATAGCCATGTCGAGAAAAAAAATTGGATTCGTATCGCTTTACGAAACAGAAGTAAGAGACAGTTATGTAGGCACTGTATTGATTACCGACCACTACGGTATTCCCCTCGAATTTAAATGCACCCACTCAGTAAAAGCAACTGCCATACAAAAAGCATTGTATGGCGAACGCTTAGAGCCATACATAGGCATTGAGCTTTGCGGAGTGCCCTTATTAAAATCGATAACCAACACACCCGATTTTTTATTCATCAACATACCTTACTTAGTGGGCATTCGCAAAAAGATAGACTTGCCCACCATACTAATTTCGCGTGCCGAAAAAAATAAAGACACCGAAAGTAGCGCCAACACAGGCGATGAAAAAATATTGATAGTAAACGAATACGATACCTACGAACCAATAGAGATAGAATATCACCCCGACTTCGCAAAGCACGATAGCAACCTTACCTTAGAAGAGATACAATTGGTATTTGCCAATTTCGATTTGTTCGAGCCTTTCGACCGCATGCGCAAATCGGTTGAAATACTGGGCAAGAGCGACAGCAAATTCAAATAGACATGAAATCGGATAAACTTTCGTTTTTCCAAAAAACGAAATTGAACATTGCCAAGTCGGTGGCACCGGTGAAAGAAAAGAGCACCGTCACCTTGAGTGGGGTCGATTTTTTCCTTGCTCCTCCCTCCTTTCAAACCATTCACGATTACGACTTGCATACTACAAGCATCAGCAGCAACTATTGTTTTTCGCCTAGCAACATTAGTATCACAAGTCAACAAATAAATATCGAAGCACATTTAGAAGGCGTACATAGTCCGTTCATTCGTGTTAGCTTCCCTCCTCTTCTTATCCGCGACCTGGGCGATATACAAGACATCCTCAATCATTTTCCGGAGATAGAAAACTTCGGGATGAAACTCAAGCGACCTGCCATCAGAGGAAAAATATATTCGCGCGAAGTGCCGAAAGAGGCTGTACCAAAGCCTTACACGCCACGTATGCCACAGCAAGAAAACCAAGCACCCGATGAGGAGCACGAGCAGCACGAGCCAATACCTGTGATAGAGCAGCATTACCGTGACAAAAACAAGTTCGATGCCTTTGATGTGTTCGACTTGATATTCCCCGCTTTGCAACCTCCGCTGGGCAAAAACTTCGACAATCCCATAGTCTTCCCACGTCCGCTGTTGGCCTTTCAGCCCGAAGGCATTGAGTTTCTACTCGACAATCCTTCGGCTTTGCTTGGCGATGAAATGGGGCTAGGTAAAACCATTCAAGCCATCGTGGCACTCAAGGTATTGTTTGCCACCGGCAAGATTTCTACTTGCTGCATCGTTTGCCCGAAAGCTTTGCTCACCAATTGGTACAACGAACTCATCCGTTGGGCACCTGAGCTTAAATCGCTGAAACTAGCGGGAGGCCGCGAGAATAGAAAGTTGCTATGGCAAACGGGAGCACACGTTTACATCTGTGTTTACGAGTCGTTGCAAAAAGATTTGGAAAACACCATCGAACTAAAAGCCTTGAAAGTAGACGAGCAAGGCCATCATTTTAAATGTGTGAATACCGAGTGTGGCAAAGAAATCGACATTCCGTTTGCTGCGCATTACACCGATGTGGAATGCCCTCACTGCAAGTATCAATTTTTCTATCCCCTGCTACACGACCGTGCCCGCACGCATTTCGATGTGTTGATATTTGACGAGATACAGAAAACCAAGAATCCTAAAACCAAGATGACCAAGGCAGCACGTACGCTGTATGCTAAGTACAAGTGGGCATTGTCGGGCACACCGATGGAAAACAAATTAAAAGATTTGGTGACTGTGTGCGAAACCTTAGAGGAAGAAATGTTTAAGGATGTGGATAAGCGCGATACACAAGAGGTGATAAAAAGGTATCGGCCAAAATTTATCAGAAGGAAAAAGGACGATGTGCTCAAAGACCTTCAGCCCATCCAATCGAAATACGAGTGGTTAGAGCTGTCGCCTAGTCAGCGCAGAAAATACGACCACGCAGAAGCTACCGGCATCCTCGACCTCGAAGGCAAGGACGATGTAACTGTTCATCATATCTTCGCCCTCATCACCAAACTCAAGCAACTTTGCAACATCGACCCCGAAACACAAGAAAGTTCCAAGCTCGAATACTTGAAAGAAAAATTGCACGAACTTACTTCGCAAGGAGATAAAGCCCTTGTGTTTTCGCAGTTTCCGAAGAAGACGCTCGAACCGCTGTTGCCTCATCTCAAAGAATTTCATCCACTCTATTACCATGGAGGACTCAACTTGCAGCAGCGCGAAGCCATGGTAAGGTCGTTTCAGGATGCTAACAACACCATGAATAAGATCATGCTCATCTCACTCAAGGCTGGTAACTCGGGCATTACGCTCACAAGAGCCAATTATGTATTCCATTTCGATTTGTGGTGGAACCCCGCCATCTCATCGCAAGCCGCAGGACGTGCACACCGCATAGGACAAGAGAAAACCGTTTTCGAAACCATGTTGCTAGCCGAAGACACCATCGAACGTAGGATATTCGATATTTTGGAGTCGAAGAAAAGTTTGTTCAACATCGTAGTGGACGAATTGAGTGAAGAAGTAAACTTGGATAAGCTCATGTCCGAAGATGAACTCTTTGGCTTATTCGGACTAAAGAAAAGACGAGCAGCCGCATCACCCATCGACACTTTACTACCCAGCAATCTTCATGCGTTGGACGAGGAAGCCTTCGAGCGATTGGTTTCCGAACTATTCACCAAGATGGGCTATCACCTTAATCACCATAAAAAAACATACGAAGGTGGGGTGTACTTACATGCGAAAATCATTCGCCCTTCGGGTATTTCCGAAGTGATGATTCAGCCCCTCATGGTGAGCCATGCACAAGAGGTGGTGCCTATGGCTAGGATTGAGAAATTGGTTGAACTCAAACTTCAAAATAAAAAGATTTCGAAAGCATTTCTCGTCACCAATGGTATCTTTGCCAGCGAAGGATTAAATTTTGCCAAAGACAGATGGGTGGAATTAATCAATGGAGAACAATTAAACGAACTTATCAAGAAATAAACCAGCAACATACGGATGATCTACATCGACCAACTTGGCCATAAAATTGAATTTACAGAAACACCCAAACGCATCATCTCACTTGTTCCTTCGCAAACCGAAATGCTTCACCACATCGGCTTGCATGATGAAGTGGTTGGCATTACCAAGTTTTGCATCCACCCGAAAGATTGGTGCGATAGCAAACCAAAGATAGGAGGCACCAAAAATGTTGACATCGAAAAAATAAAGGCGCTACAACCCGATTTGATTATTGGCAACAAAGAAGAAAATTCGCAAGAAGACATAGAAGCACTTCGCAAACTTTACCCCGTATGGATGAGCGATATCGAAACTTTAAAAGGCGCCTTCGAGATGATGACCAGTGTAGGCGCTATGCTTGGCAAGTATCACGAAAGCATTAATCTTAAAATAGAGATTGAATTTCTGTTCAATAATTTGAACAAAACGCAACTCCCCGAAACACGCAACACCTTGGCTTACCTCGTATGGCGAAACCCCTACATGGCAGCAGGACAAGCTACGTTCATCAACGATATGATAACACGTTGCGGATTTAAAAATGTATTCGCTAGCGACAGTTCGTCACGTTATCCTACTGTGGATGCAGCGCAATTGTTGGCCGCAAATCCTGCCATCATCTTCCTTTCGTCCGAACCTTATCCTTTCAAAGAAGAACATATAAAAGAACTACAAACCATTTGCCCCAGCGCACACCTACTATTGGTAGATGGGGAACAATTCTCGTGGTATGGTTCCCGCTTGTTGCAAGCCCCAGCTTACTTTTCCAAACTTATTCAATTGTTGATGTGAATAAAATCTTGAATGTTTCTCTTCGTCCATTTAAATCTTACTAATTTTGTCAAGAATATAAACCAAGACGCATGAGGATTTCGAAACATACCAATTACACATTACTTGTAATGTTGTTTTTGTTTTCGATTCAACCGGCACATTCGCAACGCGTGGGGCTGGTGCTTAGCGGTGGCGCTGCAAGTGGCATTGCTCACATTGGTGTTATCAAAGCACTCGAAGAAAATCATATTCCTATTGATTACATCACCGGCACTTCCATGGGAGCTTTCGTTGGCTCTTTGTATGCCATGGGTTATTCGCCCGAGGAGATGGAAAAATTTGTGAAGTCCGAACGATTCAGAAACATGTCGGATGGTGACATCGAACAGAAGTATGCTTATTATTTCAAGCGAGGCGACAACAATTCATCGTGGCTCACCCTTCGTCTTTTCGATTCCACCATCTTATCTGCTATCCCTACCAATGTTATTTCGCCTATCGCTATGGACTTTGGCATGCTCGAGCTCACAGGTGGTCCAGCAGCAGCTGCAGGTTACACGTTCGATAGTTTGTTCGTTCCCTTCCGCTGTGTAGCTTCCGATATCGAGAAAAAAGAAACGGTAGTGTTCAAGGATGGCGACTTGTCGCAAGCCGTGCGTTCGTCCATGTCCTATCCATTTTACATTCGCCCTATTTTAGTAAATGGCAAGCTCTTGTTTGATGGCGGGCTTTACAACAATTTCCCAACCAACATCATGTATCAAGATTTCTTTCCTGATTACATCATTGGTTCCAAGGTGAGTGCTAACAACCCTCCACCTGACGAAGACAATATTCTATCGCAGATTAAAAGCATGCTTCAAAGCAAATCAAATTTCGATTTGCCATGCGACAATGGAGTGATTATTCAACCAAAGACCAACGTGGGACTTTTCAATTTTAGCAATGTACAGCCACTAATCGATAGCGGATATGTTGCTACCCTGCGACAGATACAAAACATGAAAAGGGATATTGAACGTAGAACTAATGCTGCTGATTTAAAAACCAAGCGAGCTGCTTTTAAATCGAAACAGCCAAAGGTTATCTTCGACAAGATTATTATCGAAGGCCTCAACGATACAGAAGCCGATTACGCACGTAAGATTTTACTTCACAAAGGTAAGCAACTTGATTTCGAAGCGCTCAAATCTGGTTATTTCAGGCTTTCAGCCGATAGTAAGATTAAGTACATCTACCCAACTTCCAAGTATAATCCTCAAACAGGTTTCTACGATTTGTATTTACGAATTAAAAAAGAGAAGCACCTTATCCTCGATTTCGGAGGGGTGTTCTCTAGCCGTCCTATTAGTGAGGGTTTTCTAAGTTTGAAATATAACGAACTTGGCAAGTTTGCTACCGAAATTACAGCCAATGGCTATTTTGGTAAATTGTATAACTCAGCTCAACTCAAAGCCCGCTTCGATTTTCCATTACGTACCCCAATCTACATTGAGCCAAATATTACCTGGAACAAATTTGATTATTACAAAAGCAGCAGCGCGTTTATGCGCGATGTTCGTCCGGAATATTTGTTACAAAGTGAGGAATACGGCAATATTAATTTAGGCTTCCCAACAGGTAAAAAAGGTCGCATTGTAACAGGTGTTGGTGGTGGGCAAGTCACCGACAAATATTATCAAACCAGTGTGTTCACCGCCAGAGACACTGCAGATAGAAACGACTTTGATTTTTACACCGCACAAGCCTATTATGAAATCAATACACTAAATAGGAAGCAATATGCTAATCAAGGCGAATATTTAAACATTAAAGTGAGGTATGTAACAGGAATGGAGAAAAACACACCCGGCTCTACCTCTGCCGACTCCATCGGAGATTTTCACAAGCAGCATGAGTATTACTTTATCAAAATGAAAGGAGAGAGGTATTTCAATAGGCGGGGCACCTTCAAGATTGGTTTGTATGGTGAATTCACCTATTCTACACAGACTTTGTTCAGAAATTATACTTCTACTATACTATCAGCACCTGCTTTTCAGCCTACATTGGATAGTCGAACTATTTTCTTGGAGAACTATCGTGCCAATGAATACGTTGCTGGAGGAGTGAAGTTTGTGGTGAACATCAGGAAGAATATCGAATTGCGTGCTGAAGCCTATTTATTTCAACCTTACGAGGCTTATCAACGTACTTCCGACAACCGAACCACTTATACCTTACCGTTCTATCTACAGCATTATATTGGCTCAGGAGCAGTAGTATGGAACACGCCTATTGGCCCAATGAGTTTAAGTGTTAATTATTACGACCAAGTGGTGAGTCCTTTCTCAGTCGATTTTCATTTTGGTTATATCCTTTTCAATAAAAGAGCTTTGGATTAGCAATGCTTATGAAGAAATCGTACTCAGTGATTCTCCTTGTGTGTTTTGTTCTTCAAGCGTCCATCCATCAGTAACAGTAGTTTCCAACCATACCTTACCCGACTTGCGGAACACTTGAATTCCCAATCCGTATATATCACCGAATCGTTGTTCTAAATCCACCACGGTCATTTTAGCAGTAATGGTAATGTGTCCCTTATTGTGAATGGTTCTGCATTCACCTAAGGTTTTATTATGATGTTTGATAAGTTTCTTGGAAGAAGCACCTCCCTGTTTGTTGGGTTTGGAATAGAACTCTATCTTCAAATAAGGAAAAACGGTATTGAATTCTTCCTGAATTGCTGATAGTTTTCTATGATCGTTAATAGTAATTTTCATATCAATGATTTTATTTGGTATGGTCTAGTTTAGTCGTGCAATGCTAGCATTGGTATTGTTGAATGGAAAGCCATTCGCTTCGTATTACTTTCATGAAAAAGGCTACTCAGAAACCCGTGTTTATGAGGGATAAATACTAACATTTCAGCCTTTGTGTCGGAAACAAATTCGTTTACGCCTTCAATTGTATCGTCATTTTCAACGGAGTGAAATGAGTGGTTAATTCCTTCGAGTAGATGATCAATATTCACTCCACTTACAGCTTTCTTTATTGAAGGAAGTTTTTTTACATCTTGAACCACATTCACAATTAGTAGCTGCGATTTGAAGAGTTTTGTAATCTTTTTCAACAATTCAAAAACGGAAGCGTTAGGCACTTTTTTATAATCAAAAGCAAGGACAATCTTCTTAATTGGTTTAAATTTAGCTTTGTAGTTGATAACCAAAACCGGGCATTTAGAACGTCTAATAAGTTCAGTGGCGTTGCTTCCCATGATTTTCTCTCCAAGATATCCTGCACCATTCATACCCATAATGATAAGTTCTATGTTTTTGTCCTCAGTATATTGTTTTATAATTTCGTCTACACCAAATCCCATTTGACAAATACACTCTACTTGAAGTTCTTTTCCAAATTTCCGAATCAAACTTCTTTTTACTCTATTTAAGGCAATCAATGCATTCTCTTCTACGTTTTCCCAAACAGGCAACACGATTGGCACCTCTGAAGAAACCACCGGCACGTGATAAACATTCATCAGAATCAATTTCGATTTCGAACGCATTGCGAACTCTGCAGCATAAACAGCAGCATTGCGAGCGATTCTAGAAAAATCAGTAGGCACCAAAATTGTTTTCATTTTCTTGTTATTACAACTGTAAAAAAACTATTTACGTATTGTTTAACTATGAAAATCAAGGGAAGTAAACTATCCGAAAATAGTTGTTAACTGCATTTTAATTGCGTATACAAACGCTTCTCTTATTCAATAGTTAAATTGAAACAAAAGTACTCGCGTTAGTATGTGTGCTTGATGAGTGGGGTCAGAAACAAACATGATTGTTATCAGGTATAAAACCTAATTTTTCATCTTCGAAAGTTTGTCGTAATCAAGGATAGTAATCGTGCCTCCAGTAACTTCAATGTAATTATCTTCCTTGAAATCGCTTAGTGTACGGATCACTGTTTCTGTAGCCGTTCCTACAATGTTAGCAAGGTCTTCACGTGAAACACTCATACTGAACTTTTGATCACCTTCCTTCTTATACTTATCAGAAAGTTTCACAAGTGCCTCAGCAACTCGCTTTCTAACTGAATTATAAGCTAGCTTCACCAATTGTTTTTCAGTTTCGCGAAGATTATTAGAAAGCAATTCAATGAATTTACGAGAAACATCCGCATTTTTATATATCAACGCAAAGAAATCATCCTTAGGAATCATGTATATTTCCGAATCTTCCATAGCAGTTGCGGAACTAGTATGTTTTTCATCTTGTAACAGTGACAAATAACCAAAGAAATCTCCTTCTTTGTGAAGCTCTGTTATTAACTCCTTACCATAATCATTCGTCTTGTATATTTTCACTTTGCCCTTGCTGATAAAATAAATTCCCTTTGGATAACTATTCTCGTTATAGATATCGTCTTTCTTTTTATAAATTCTTACGTCACGTTCTTCAGAAAGTTTCTTGAGAGATTCCATCCCCTTTGCTTCTGTCATGAATTCGTTAATACCTTGAATACTCTTTGCAAATTCTCTTTTTAAAATATCCTTCTTTTTAAGACGGCTTTGAATAGCATTAAGTAGCTCAACATCATCAAATGGTTTCGTCAAATAATCATCCGCTCCCATTTCCATACCCTTTCTAAAATCGCTGCGCTCTGCTTTTGCAGTCAAAAAGATAAATGGAATGCTAGAGGTTTCTTCGTTTTTTGAAAGTAAATGCAATGCTCCATGACCATCAAGAACAGGCATCATAATATCGCAAATAATTAAATCAGGCTTCTCCTTCTGAGCGAGCTCTACTCCTTCTTTACCGTTTTTAGCAGTAATGACAATGTATTGCGCCAACTTTAAAATTTCAGCTGTGTTCTCTCTAACGTCTTTGTTGTCTTCGATTAATAATATCTTTTTCATTGTTTATTGGGGGATAATTATTGTGAATTTAGTTCCTTTATTTTCTACACTCTCAAAATCGATTGAGCCATTCATAAGCTCAGCATATTTTGATACTATGTTTAATCCTAATCCTGTTCCTTGTATATGAGTTGCATTGTTACCTCTAAAAAAACGTTCGAACAAATGCACTTGATCTTCTTTAGGAATTCCTATACCATTGTCTTTTACAGAAATCTTAATTGAAGAATTAAGAACTTGAGTTGAAATCTCTACTACCTCACCTTCAGGAGAGAATTTGATTGCATTTGATATGAGATTAAATAAAACATTCTTTAATAACTTTTTATCAATTGAAGCTATTTCATTTCCTGTATGAATCTGAACCAACTTTTGCCCATTGGTTGCCATCGATTGCATCTCAGAAATAATTTCAGAATTATATTTTTTTAAATTGATCTCCTCTGGTATATTTTCGACTTTGCCTTCCTCCAATTTACTCACTGAAAGGAAATCATTCAATATATCGGTAAGATTTACGATTGATGTTTTAATTTTGTTTACATGCTTCAGTTGATTTTCTTTGTCATTTTGTTCACCATATTTTGTGACTAATGAAAGAGAAGACATCATTGTGGTAAGTGGGGTTCTGAACTCATGAGAAGCCATAGAAACAAATCGGGATTTTAACTCACTAAGCACTTTTTCTTTTTCAAGAGAATTGTGCAAATTAATTTTTGTTTTCTCTAATTCCTGAATTGCCTCTTCTAATATCAATGTTCGGTTTTTAACTTGCTTTTCTAGTTCTGCGGAATAATTCCTAAGCTTTTCTTCCGCCATCTTTCTCACCGTGATATCTACAATAAAGGCAATCACATATTTACCAAAATTATTTGAGTATGGACTCAAACTTATTTCAATAGGAAATTCTGAACCATCTTTTTTCAAACCGTACAACTCTCGCCCTGCTCCCATGGTGCGAGGATCTGGAGCCTGATTATATTTCTCACGTAAATCTACATGTTTATGGGTTACGTGTTTGGGAATTAAAATTTCTATCTTCTTCCCTAACAACTCTTCTTTTTGATACCCAAACAATCGTTCTGCACTAGGGTTAACTCTAGTGATTTCACCAATTTCATTTGCAACAACAATTCCTTCTGAAGCAAATAAAAAAAGAGCGTCTATCCCTTCTTTACTATCCATTCTGTTTTTTACCGAATAATTCATCGCAAATCTACAAAAATTAATCTGCAAAGGTGAAATTAAATATATTTTTATTTTATGACAAAAGTCAGTTCTTTTTCTGACCACCCTCAATCATCATCAAACAGGTTAATACGACTTTTGTAAAAACCATATATTTGCCATCATTTGTAATTGAAACTATTGAAAAAGTTTTAATTAAAAGGCTCAAACTGGCTTTAAAAATTGAAAACAAACTTAGGATGAACCAAAAAAAATATCAATTGGATAAGTCTCCAATTGTCGAATGCTATCATTGTGGAGATTCATGCAAATCTGAAACTATAAATTTTGATGAGAAATCATTTTGCTGCGAAGGATGTAAACTTGTGTATGATTTACTTAAAGAAAATAGTCTTTGTACTTACTACAACCTCAATTCAAATCCAGGAATATCACCAGAAAAGTTTAACTATACTGGCAAGTACAACTATCTAGATAACGAAGAAATTAAGAAACGCTTAATTAGATTTACAGACGGTCACCAAACACACATTACCTTCTACATTCCAAAAATTCATTGTAGTTCTTGTATTTGGTTGCTTGAAAACCTTCATCGCTTAAAGGAAGGTGTAATTAAATCTACCGTAAATTTCTTACGAAAAGAAGCAACTATTGTTTACAATAGCGACCTTGTGAAATTATCAGAAGTAGCCGAACTATTGGGGCATATAGGATACGAACCTTTGATCAGTTTGGACGACCTTGAACAAAAAACTGAAAAGATAACAAATAGGAGTCAATTAATAAAAATTGGCTTGGCAGGTTTTTGTTTTGGCAACATCATGATGTTGAGTTTTCCTGAGTATTTTTCGTTGGGAAATTTACATGACGAGCCTGGTTTAAAAACCTTTTTCGGGTACCTCAACTTATTACTTTCTTTACCTGTTTTTATTTACTGTGCTTGGGGTTTCTATGTATCTACATGGAAAAGTATTCGATACCGATACTTGAATATTGATGCTCCGATTGCTCTTGCTATCATCGTTACTTTTTTGAGAAGTGCTTATGAAATCATTGCAAATACAGGGGCTGGGTATATGGACTCATTATGTGGTATTGTTTTCTTTATGTTAATCGGACGATTTTTTCAAAATAGAACGTATGATACGCTTTCATTCGAACGTGATTACAAATCCTACTTCCCGATTGGTGTAACTGTAAAGAATGAGAATGGTAAGGAGGAAAACCTACCAGTTTCTCAACTCAAAAAAGGGAATCATATTATTATTCGAAATAGTGAATTGATCCCTTCCGATTCAATATTACTTTCAACGCAAACTCATATAGATTACAGTTTTATTACAGGAGAATCCGCCCCAGTAAAAAAGGTTAAAGGGGATTTGATTTATGCTGGAGGGAAACAATTGGATGGAGCTGTAGCTCTCGAAATTGTAAATCCTACATCGCAAAGTTACCTCACACAACTTTGGAACAAAGATAGCAATGAACCACGAATGCAAGAGCAAAAAACATACATCGATAACATCAATAAGTATTTTACCATTGCGGTTTTGAGTATTGCTTTTGCATCTTGTGTATTTTGGATGTTTTTTGATAGTAGTAAAGCCTTGAATGCATTCACATCTGTTCTTCTGGTTGCTTGTCCTTGTGGGCTATTACTTACTAATACATTCGCAACTGGTAATATCCTTCGAATAATGGGTAAAAATAAATTTTACCTTAAAAACGCAGGAGTGATTGACAAATTAGCCAATACCAACACCGTTATCTTTGATAAAACAGGAACAATTACTCATGGTTCGGATGTAAACTTCGTTGGACCAAAACTAAACGAATATGAATTACAATTGGTGAGTTCGCTAGCTGCACAGTCGAGCCACCCGCTAAGTAGAAAGATTCATACTCAGTTTTCGACAGCAAAGTCCTTTTACGTGAGCGAGTTTGAGGAAATAACAGGTAAAGGAACTAAGGGGAATGTAGAAGGAAAGTATATTATATTGGGCTCTGAATACTTTGTGACTGGAAATGTATCAAAAGAAGAAAACACCTCAGCAAAAGTTTTTCTGATGATTGAAGGAGAAATTATTGGCTATTTTAGTTTTGCAAATGCCTATCGCGAAGGATTGGATAGGTTGGTATCAAAACTTTCGGAACTATTTACTTTAAAAATACTATCTGGAGATAATGATTCGGAACGAAAAACATTGGAAAGAGTTTTTGGACAAAAAGCCGACTTACTTTTCAATCAGAAACCAGAAGAGAAAATGAATTATGTTGCTGCACTGCAATATCAAGGGAACAAGGTAATGATGATTGGAGATGGCTTAAACGATGCTGGAGCGTTACGAAAGTCAGATGTCGGTATTGCTGTGTCGGATGACACAAACAATTTTTCACCTGCTTGCGATGCAATATTGGATGGCTCCTCATTCGCTAAATTTCCTGCATTTATTGCATTAGCTAAGTCTAGCAAAAAGGTTATTATTTTTACATTTATTGTTTCGATTTTGTATAATTTCATTGGATTAGTGTATTCTGTACAAGGTATTTTGTCACCTGTGGTGGCGGCTATTCTTATGCCAATAAGTTCAGTATCCATTGTTTTACTTGCTACTGTTTCCACTAGTTTGATAGCAAAAAGAAAACATCTTTGATGTCAAACTTTCGTGGATATGGATGTGTTTAGACATTAGAATACGAATTGCGTTTTGGGCTGTTCATCAAAAGTTAACTGATGAATTATTCTGTTATCTATTTTTCTTTCCTCGGTTTGCTTGTGAGAAAACACTAGTCGTCTCGACATCTACTAATCTTAAAGACAGACTAAATTCAACTAAAGTATACGGCTGATTTAATTTCCTATAAAACAACACTTATGTTAAGTAAGCCTTGATTTGTTCAAATTGGGTTTCATTTAGCTTAACACACTCTTTCTTTTTGGCAAGAACTCAAAGTGTTTGGATACAATCTCAAAGAGCTTTGATAGGAACTACCTCAAATTGATATGAACTAATGAATCATTATTTAGAACAAATATACAAAAGTGCCAATAAACAAGTTGTTTTAGCATTACAATGACTCAGAAGCCTAAGCGATTTGCACAACTTTAGTTTAACAATCTGAGCATTAATAAAACGCTAAATAATCAGAACTAAAAATTTATGCATGTTTTTTGGTCACCGAGAAAAAATGTTTTTGGATAAAGGAATGCTTTACTTATCTAAAAAATAAAAATACGATATTTTTCTTTTTAGTTTTGCCCAATGAAAGAAAACTATCGTTGTTTTGTGATAAGTATCAGTTTTTTTACTGATGTGTCTCATAAATCACCTTATTAGGGTAATGTAGTTTTGTAACATCAAAAATAACTAAGAAAACATGAGTGTATTATTTGTATTGATTGGAGCAAGCATTATCGTAGCTTTAGGTTTCCTGCTTGCTTTCATTTGGAGTGTAAAAACAGGACAGTATGAAGACGACTATACTCCTTCGGTTAGAATGTTGTTCGACAACGAACCTGGAGTACCCAAAAAAAATGTAGAAAATAAATCAACAATAAATAAATAATAAACAAACAGTAATATGGAAATAGAAAAATTTCAGTACGACAACAAAATTGTAAAACAATTTGCTTTTGCCACCATCCTTTGGGGTTTGGTAGGTATGTTGGTAGGATTATGGGTATCACTCGAACTCATCTTTCCCACATTAAATATTATTCCCATGACAGCCTTTGGACGTTTGCGACCATTGCACACCAATGCCGTTATTTTTGCATTTGTTGGTAATGGTCTTTTTATGGGTGTTTATTATTCGCTTCAACGTTTATGTAAAGCTCGTATGTTTAGCGATAAATTAAGTGCTATTCACTTCTGGGGATGGCAGTTGATTATTGTTTCAGCAGCCCTTACCTTGCCTTTTGGTATCACAACAGGTAAAGAGTATGCAGAGTTGGAATGGCCAATTGACATTGCTATTGCACTAATTTGGGTTGTATTTGCATGGAATTTCTTTGGAACAATTATCAAAAGAAGGGAGCGTCATCTTTACGTTGCAATTTGGTTTTATATCGCCACTATCGTTACTGTTGCAGTATTGCACATCGTAAATTCACTAGAAATGCCAGTATCTTTCTTGAAAAGCTACTCGTTATATGCCGGTGTTCAGGACGCTTTAGTGCAGTGGTGGTATGGACATAATGCGGTAGCATTTTTCTTGACAACTCCTTATTTAGGTATCATGTACTATTTCATTCCGAAAATTTCTGAACGTCCTGTATACTCATATCGTTTATCTATTATCCACTTTTGGGCATTAATATTCTTGTACATCTGGGCAGGTCCTCACCACTTGTTGTATACTGCATTGCCCGATTGGGCACAATCATTAGGGGTAGTATTCTCTGTAATGTTGATTGCTCCATCTTGGGGAGGTATGATTAACGGTTTATTAACTTTGCGTGGTGCTTGGGATAAAGTGCGCGAATCAGTAGTATTAAAATTCATGGTGGTAGCTGTTACCGCATACGGCATGGCTACTTTCGAAGGACCAATGCTTGCTATCAAAAAAGTAAATTCAATCGCTCACTTTACTGATTGGGTTGTGGCTCACGTTCACATTGGAGCACTCGGATGGAATGGATTCTTAACTTTCGGGGTATTATATTGGTTGGTTCCAAAAATTTTTCAAACGAATTTATGGTCGAACAAAATGGCAAACTGGCATTTTTGGTTAGGATCATTAGGTATCTTATTTTATGCAATACCAATGTATTGGGCAGGATTTACTCAATATTTAATGTGGCAAGAATTTACAGCTGCCGGTTTCTTGAGATATCCTAACTTCCTAGAAACAGTAACGCAATTGCGTCCAATGTACATAATGCGTTCGCTAGGCGGTGTATTGTATTTAACTGGATTTGTGTTAATGGCTTACAACTTAATAAAAACAGTGAAAGCTGGTAAATTACTTGAGAACGAAGATGCAGAAGCACCCGCATTGGAGAAAGTATATGTAAAACATGGTAGCGAACACTGGCACAGAGTAATTGAACGTAAACCAATTCAATTCATGATTCTTTCATTGGTAGTAATATTAATAGGAGGTATGATCGAAATGGTTCCAACATTCTTAATCAAATCTAATATCCCAACCATTTCAAGTGTAAAACCATATTCCCCACTTGAATTACAAGGTAGAGATATTTATATTCGTGAGGGATGTTATGTCTGTCACTCGCAGATGGTAAGACCTCTACGTTTCGAGACAGAACGTTATGGAGAGTATTCAAAAGCTGGTGAGTTTGTGTACGACCATCCATTCCAATGGGGAAGTAAACGTAATGGACCAGATTTGGCACGTGTTGGTGGTAAGTATCCAAACTCATGGCATTACAACCACATGATGGATCCTACTACAATGTCACCAGGATCAATTATGCCAACTTATCCGTTCCTTCTCGACAAGGAAATTGATACCGCTAGTACACCAGCTAAAATAAGAGCAATGATGAAACTTGGAGTTCCTTATCCCGAAGGATATGATAAAATTGCGAACCACGATTTGATGATTCAAGCACAAACTATAGCTGATAATTTGAAAATGGATAAGATAGAAACGGTGAGCGACAGAGAAATAGTTGCTTTGATTTCATATCTGCAAAAATTGGGTAGAGATTTAAAAGTATATCATTTAATTAACGATAAACAAGCTAAGAAATAATGAAATTCATAAATTATCTTCAGTCAATAGCGGGAGTAGGAATTTTCCCCATGATATCATTAATTATGTTCTTTATTTTCTTCTCTGTGCTATTGGTATGGGCACTCAGAGTAAATAAAGAATACATAACAGATATGAAAAATATTCCACTTGATAATAATAATGAAACAACACAACTTTAAATCGGTTCTTATGAAAAACAGAATAATCAATAATTTTCAGCCAAATAAAGCTATAAAAACAAAATCGTTATTAACGGCATTAGCTTTAGTATTTAGTTATAGTGGATTTGCCCAAACAGCAAACCCAGCGCAAGTAGAAGACACTACATGGTTGTTTTCTAATGGACTCTTCGATACCTTGTTAGGTGTAATCATCCTCTTGCTTATCATCATTGCTGTGTTGGGAGGAGTACTTATTAATATTGCAAGATTCGCAACCGAAAAGAGAAACAACATCAATGGAAAAGCCTTGGGTATGGTTGGTTTAATAGCTTTCCTTTGTATCAGTCATAGTTCTTCAGCTCAGGTAGTAGCTGCCGCTGCTAGTACAGGTGCAGCAAACGCTACTCCTGCTGCTTATGATTATATGGGACTTGGAGCAGGAATGTTCTATTTAATGCTATTGTTCATTGCCATGGAAATCGTTATCATCATGGTATTGTTCAATAGTATTCAAGTTTTCCTTAAACGTGAATTGGCAGCATCGGCTTCTCATGTAAAAGCTGGTCCTACATTGCTTGACAGAATTAATGCTACCGTACCTATTGAAAAAGAAGCTGACATTCTGTTGGACCACAATTACGATGGTATTCAGGAATTAGATAACGATTTACCTCCTTGGTGGAAATATGGTTTTTATGTAACTATAATCTTTGCGTTTATTTATATCATCAATTTTCACATTGCTAAAACAAGCGACCTTCAAGGACCTGCTTATGAAAAAGCAATGGAAGCTGGACGTATTGCTAAAGAAGAGTATCAAAAGAAAGATGCCAATAATGTTACCGAAAACAATGTGAAGTTAATCACCGATAAAGACAAATTAGCTGCTGGTAAAGAAACTTTCTTGGCCAATTGTGCGGTTTGCCATGGTAAATTAGGCGAAGGAATCGTTGGACCCAACTTAACGGATGAATATTGGATTCATGGTGGTAGTATTAAAAACATTTTTCATACCATCACTTTTGGATGGCCAGATAAAGGTATGAAATCATGGCAAGCAGATTTTTCACCATCAAAAATCAATGAAATTGCAAGTTATGTAAAATCTTTGAAAGGCACCAACCCTCCAAATGGAAAAGCTCCTCAAGGAGATATGTATGTGGAGGAAACAACCGCAAAAAGCGATTCTACAAAAACAGATAGCACAAAAGTAAAAGCTCCTCTTATAGATAGCACAAAAGCCAAAATAGGCAAGAAAAAATAAAAACCAATGAAAACTGGTACGGAAGCGGAGGAGAAAGAGGAGTCATTTAGGGATTCGATTGCAACAATTAAAGATGGAAAGCGAGCCTGGATTTATGCTCAAAAACCTAAAGGTAAACTCTACAACAAACGCACCGTATTATCGTTCGTATACCTAATCGTATTCACCGTCATTCCTTTTATTAAGGTAAGTGGCGAACCGTTTTTCCTGATAGATGTTCCAGACAGAAAATTCATTCTGTTTGGAGCCATCTTTTGGCCTCAAGACACTTTCCTTTTTGTCTTAGCCATGCTCACGTTTATTGTATTTATCGTTTTGTTTACTGTTGTCTTTGGTAGAATATTCTGTGGATGGGCCTGCCCACAAACTATTTTTATGGAAATGATATTCCGAAAAATTGAATATTGGATTGAAGGCGATGCCACCCATCAAAAAGCTCTAAACAAACAACCTTATAATACTGAAAAAACAATAAAGAAAACACTAAAAGTTTCAGCCTTTTTTATTGTTGCCTACATCATTACCAATTTCTTTCTATCTTATATTATAGGTATGGATGCTGTGTTGGCAACCTATACTGATTTGAGCGCTAATTCAGGAACACTTGTTGCTTTGGTCATCTTCGCTACCATCTTTTTTTTGGTTTATCTTTGGTTTAGAGAGCAAGTTTGTATTGTAGTTTGTCCTTATGGGCGTTTACAAGGCGTTTTACTTGACAGAAACTCTATAATCGTTGCTTATGATTACATTAGAGGTGAAGTAAGAGGGAAATTTAAAAAGAATGAAGTACGAACAAAAGGTGATTGTATTGATTGCGAGCAATGCGTTAAAGTCTGTCCTACGGGAATCGACATTAGGAATGGAACTCAACTTGAATGTATTAACTGCACAGCTTGTATTGATGCCTGCAACCACATGATGGAAAGCGTTGGTATGCCAACAGGATTGATTCGCTTTGATTCCGAAAATGGCATTGCAAACAAAGAGAAATTAAAAATCACCGCAAGAATAAAAGCTTATATCTTTGTGTTGTTATTATTAATTGTAGTTTTACTTTCACTTTTGATAAGTAGATCAGACGTATCCACAACTATTCTGCGAACTCCTGGATTACTGTATCAAGAGCAACCAAACAACCAGATAAGTAACTTGTATAATATTAAAATGGTAAACAAAACACATTCTAAATTGCCGATTACCTTAAAGCTCGAATCAGAAATTGGCAGATTAGAAATGGTTGGGAATAAAGTAATACCTGTCGAGAAAGAAAGTGTGGGAATGTCAGAGTTTTTTATTTACATCGACCGCGATAAAATTCACGAAAGAAAATCTAAACTCAAAGTAAGCCTGTATGCAGGCGATCGAAAAATACAAACTGTAGAAACTAGCTTTCTAGGGCCTGTTTCTATGAAACACTAAACTAAAACAAAAAACAAAATGAAAATAAGTTGGGGAACAAAGATTGCCATACTCTACGCAAGCTTTCTAGGATTGGTCATCACCATGGTGATGATGAGTATGCGCCAGAAATTCGACCTTGTTAGCGAGGATTATTATAAACAAGAATTAGCCTATCAAACCAAGATAGACGAAATGAAAAACGCGAATGCCCTTTCGGCAACTGTAGAACATTGTTTTTCGAATACTCAACTTGAACTACAATTTCAACCTGAACTAAAAAATAAAAAAGTGAATGGTAGAATTTTGTTTTTTCGTCCTTCCGATTCTTCAAAAGATTTTGAAACTACCATCAAATTAGATGAATCGGGCAAACAAAAAATAGAATTGAGTAAGCTCAGCAAAGGAATGTACAAAATGCAAATTTCTTGGAACGCTGACAATACACCCTATTATTCTGAAGAAACAATAGTTGTTCCTTAAACTTCACCTATGAACATTTTGTGGACTGCAATTACGTTAGGATTTCTTGGAAGTTTCCATTGTGTGGGAATGTGTGGTCCTATCGCATTGGCTTTGCCAATAAATCAAAACTCTTATTTCACCAAATTTTTAGGGGTATTGCTTTATAACATTGGGCGCATGTTTACCTACGCCATGTTTGGTGCCCTATTCGGTTTGGTTGGACAAACTTTTGTAATTGCTGGCTACCAACAAGGATTGTCAATAACACTAGGAATAGTAATTGTCGCAATGGTAATAATGCCTGTAAGCATCTCCAACCGATTTAAAATAACAGCCTCAATCTATTCTTTCATTGGTAACATCAAGAAAAAACTTGGTTCATTATTTCAACAAAAAACAAATTCATCACTCTTTTTTATTGGAACATTGAACGGCCTTTTACCATGCGGATTAGTATACCTTGGAATAGCTGGCGCCATCGCCACCGGAAATGGTATTCAAGGAAGTGTTTTTATGGCCATGTTCGGATTGGGCACTTTCCCTGCAATGATTTTGTTATCTTTGTTGGGAAATACCATTAGCATTAGCTTCCGATCAAAAATAAGAAAAGTGATGCCGGTGTTTGTGGTATGCATGGGATTACTCCTCATTTTAAGAGGAATGAATATAGGAATACCTTATGTAAGCCCCGAAATGTCGGCAACAAAAGTAGAATGTCATAAATGTTGTCATAAATAATTAGAATGAGTAGTATTCGTTTAACAAAGGAATTTAGTTTTGAAATGGCACATGCCCTATTCGGTTACGATGGGCCGTGCAAGAGCGTTCATGGGCATTCATATAAACTTTCAGTTACTGTGAAAGGCACACCGAACACCAATGAAAACCAATCGAAGTATGGAATGGTGATTGATTTTAATGAACTAAAAAGTATCGTGAAACCAATTATTGATGAACTCGACCATGCCACAATGCTCAACGCTAATTCTCCTCATAAAAAATTAGCCAGCAAAAATGCGTTATTCGATAAATTAGTTTTGGTCAACTATCAACCCACTTGCGAAAACATGTTGATAGATATGGCAGATTATATTCAACTTCGATTACCAAAAAATGTAAATTTGCATCATCTTAAATTACAAGAAACACCTACTTCGTATGCCGAGTGGTATGCTGAAGATAATTTGAAAACAAAAAAATAACTTAAAAAATCTTAGCTCGTGAATCATCGTCTAATAAAAAAGTATAATGTTGCAGGGCCACGTTATACTAGCTATCCAACCGTTCCTTATTGGAACGACAAACCCATCACCGTGAAAGAATGGTCAAAATCGGTAAAGAAAACTTTTGACGAAACCAACGTTCACGATGGCATTTCGGTGTACATCCATCTTCCCTTCTGCGAAAGTCTTTGTACATATTGTGGATGCAACACCCGCATCACCATCAATCATGCAGTGGAAAAAAAATACATCGCGGCCGTTTTAAAAGAATGGGATATGTATCTTGCAATGTTTGTCGATAAGCCTCGTATCAAAGAAATTCACTTGGGTGGCGGCACTCCAACGTTCTTCTCACCCGACAACTTAAAAGTGCTCATTGATGGTATCATGGACAAATCAGTGGCTTGCAAAGATGCGGAGTATAGCTTCGAAGCTCACCCAAACAACACCACCGAAGAACATCTAAAGATGCTTTATTCGCTTGGTTTCCGAAGATTGAGTTTAGGAATTCAAGATTTCGACCCTAAAGTACAAACCATTGTCAACCGTATTCAACCTTTCGAAATCGTTGATAAAGTAGTCAAGCAAGCACGTAAAATTGGATATACTTCCATCAATTTCGATTTAGTCTACGGTTTGCCTTTGCAAACGCGCAAATCCGTAATCGATACCATCAACAAAGTAAATATCCTCCGCCCCGACCGCATCGCTTTTTACAGTTACGCTCACGTACCTTGGGTAAAACCAGGTCAACGTTTGTTTACCGAAAAAGACTTGCCACAAGATGATGAGAAACGTGCACTCTATGAAATTGGCAAAGAGAAATTCTCCGAAATGGGTTATGCTGAAATCGGAATGGACCATTTTGCTTTAAATAGTGATACACTTTACAAAGCTGCAAATGAAGGAAAACTTCACCGCAATTTTATGGGCTACACCCATTCCTACACCAAATTAATGGTAGGTCTAGGCGTTTCTTCAATCAGCGATACTTGGAATGCTTTTGCTCAAAACGTAAAAAAAGTAGAGGAATACTACGAATGCATCAAAAATAATGAATTACCAATCTTCCGTGGACATGTATTGAACAAAGAAGACCTTATCATTCGCAGACACATACTTAATATAATGTGTAAATTCGAAACAAGTTGGGAAAAAGAAGAAGAACAATGCAAAGCCGTCTATGATGCAGTCCAACGATTAACAGAAATCGAAGGCGACAAACTTATCGTTACAAAACCTTATCACTTAAGCGTACGTAAACCCGGACGACCATTTATTCGCAATGTATGCATGGCTTTTGATGCCAAACTTTGGAGAAATCTACCCCAATCACAAATTTTCAGTAGTACCGTTTAATCTAACTGGCCAATTGGTTTCACTCAAATCTAAAAAGAGGAATAACGAAAGTTGTTCCTCTTTTTTCTTGCTATAAAAATTAATACTTCGAAAATTAAGATTTCCCCTCCCATTTTTCACTTCTCCTGTCATGTTTGGCACTTCTCCCATCGTGTTTTTCACTTCTCCTCTCGTGTTTTTCACTTCTCCTCTCGTGTTTTTCACTTCTCCCCTCATGTTTTTCACTTCTCCCCTCATGTTTTTCACTTCTCCCCTCAAATTTGCCACTCTCCCCTTGTGTTTTCCACTTCTTCCCTCGTGTTTTTTACCTCTCCCCTCATGTTTTTCACTTCTCCCTTCAAATTTGCCACTCTCCCCTTGTGTTTTCCACTTCTCCCCTCCTGTTTTTCACTTCTGTTTTCATATTTTTCACTTCAGTTTACACACATCCTCATTCATTCCTAAATCCTCAATTCTGTCAATGCCTGAAATACGTTGACCGCTTTTTCCTAAAAAAAGAGAAAAAAA
>JBAXQU010000018.1:0-41434 GCA_037131555.1 Bacteroidota bacterium | reverse complement strand
AGCTCCTCATTCTTGTGATTGCGCTCCTCATTCTTGTGGTTGAGCTCCTCATTCTGATGCTTCTTTTTTCCAAAATGCAGTATTTCAACAAATTACATTTTTAAACAATTATTTACTAAAAAAACATCTAAAAAAATGATTAAGTACTATTTACCATCAAAAGAAGCCGAGCGTGTGCCTTGGCTCGAAAATTTTTCAGCAAAAATCGGAACCTATTCGGCCACTTTTGGAATTTCGGCTAGCGAGGTTTCCACTATCAAGGCGATGTATTTGTTTTATGCTTATATTATAGGCTTAATAACAAGTAGTCGAAAATTTACCAAAGCGCTTACGAGTTATAAAAACACGTTGAGCAAAGCACCCAATGGCACTACCCTCGGACCAATACCTACTTTTGACGCAGGAACAGTGCCTGCACTTACTCAGGCAGGCATTTTTAACTACATAGCGGGCATTGTGGCACGTATCAAGAGCAATAACGCCAATTATACCGAGGCGATTGGCAAAGAATTGGGCATTATAGGCGAAGAAACCACTTTTGTACCTGACGATTACAAAGCCAACGGCACTTGCAAAAGTATGCCCGGTTTTGTGGTGATTGAATTTAACAAAACACATGTGGATGGAATGGATATTTACAGCAATGCCGTGGGAGGCGACCCAAAAGTGTTCGAAAAAATAGGTACTGCCAATCATTCTCCGTTTCACGATACTCGACCACTTGCAGCAGCCGGTGTACCCGAAAAACGCAATTATCAAACCCGCGCATTTATTCACGATGCCGAAATAGGATTTTTTAGCGATACGTTTTCGGTAACTTTTGCGGGTTAATACTCACTGTTGATTACCAAACACCAAAAAAGCCCCTTGCAGCAAGTGCGAGGGGCTTTTTTTATTGCGACACTTCGATATTCTATTGTTCGAATAATTGCCTACTGCAAAATTGCCAAATTGTCTTTGTGGCAACTTCAAACTTTTCAACTTTGAACCTTTCCAACCCATAATCCCCCTCGCCCTTAAAAATTAATTTACATTTTGATTTTGACGTAAAGCATATTTTTTTACCTTTGCGGTCTTTCTCTAAAAGTTAAATAGAATGCAAACACGAAAAGAATATAGTATTCAGTTTGTAAGTTTAGGTCTTGGTGAGCATAAATTTGAGTTTACTGTAACCGATAAGTTCTTTGAAAACCTTGATTATTCAGAAATAAAACAAGGGAATATACTAGTAAAAGTGAACCTCATCAGGCAATCGCAAATGATGATATTAGAGTTCGACATTACCGGAACAGTAAACGTGTTGTGCGACTTGTGCGCCACCGAATTCGATATGCCCATAAGCGGAACCTATAAATTAATAGTGAAGTTGAGTGGAGATGATATAAACGACAAGGATGACGACATCATCATAGTAGGAGCGCAAGAGCACCAACTGGATTTGTCGCAATACATCTACGAATATGTATCACTTTCGTTGCCCATCAAACGGATACATCCGTTAGATGCCAAAGGAAAGCCAACATGTAACAAAGAAATGCTGAAAAAGGTTCAGAAATTTTTAACAAAAGAAGAAAAAAAAGATACGACCGACCCACGTTGGAACGATTTGAAGAACATAAAATTGAATTAAGTACCAAAAAGAGTAATAAATAATAGAGTAAAAACAATAATTAAATAACCAATGCTCCATCAGCCCATAGAAAAAGGACGAAAAGAGCTTTAAAAACAAAAACAAAATGCCACATCCAAAGCGAAAATTATCGAGATCAAGAAGAGATAGCCGAAGAGGCCAAGATAAAGCAGTAGCATCAACCTTGTCTACCTGTTCCAATTGCGGTGCGCCAACCCTATACCACAGAGTATGCGGAGAGTGCGGATACTACAAAGGAAAACTAGCAATTGAGAAAAAAGTTTCAGCTTAAGTTTATTAAACATTATTGATTTCAAATTGCAGATTACAGCAGTTTGCTATCTGCAATTTGTAATCTGTAATCTCTTAAGTATTCATAATAAAGATGAAGATAGGTATAGATATTATGGGCGGTGATTATGCCCCACAGGCAACTGTTTCGGGGGCTGTACTAGCTTATAAAGAATTACCCAAAGAAGTAAAAATTGTATTAATAGGTGATGAAGCTCAGATACTTGCCGAACTTGCAAAACTAGGTGCTGACCCTGCCAATTTTGAAATAGTAAACGCACCCGAAGTGATAGGAATGGGCGAACACCCAACCAAAGCTTTCACTCAAAAACCCAACTCCAGTATTGTAGTTGGGTTTCATCTTTTAAAAGAAGGAAAGATTGATGCATTTGCAAGCAACGGAAACACCGGAGCCATGCTCATTGGCTGCATGTTCACCATCAAAACAATATCTGGAATCATCCGTCCATGCATCACCACTCTATTACCTAAAGAAAAAGGCGGAGTAGGACTTATACTCGATGTGGGTATCAATGCCGATTGCAAACCCGATGTATTGTACCAATTCGCAGTACTTGGTTCCATACTTTCCGAACATGTATATGGAGTTAAAAATCCGAAAGTAGGATTGCTCAACATAGGCGAAGAACCCGAAAAAGGTAACCTTGTGGCTCAAGCCGCACATGGATTGATGAAAGATACCAAAGACTTTAACTTTATTGGCAATGTGGAAGGCAGAGATGTGTTTAACGACAAAGCAGACGTTATTGTTTGCGATGGTTTCACTGGCAATATTGTATTGAAACAAGAAGAAGCATTCTATGAATTGTTGAAACGCAGAGGTATAAAAGACGAATACTTCGAACGTTTTAATTACGAAATTTACGGTGGTACCCCTGTTTTAGGTATCAATTCAACTGTCATGATCGGTCATGGAATTTCAACCGACTTTGCGGTGAAAAATATGATATTACTCACCAGAACAGTGATAGAAGCAAAACTTTCAGATAAAATAAAACAGGTATTTTAATTATGACCAAAATAACCGCTGCTATTACCGCTGTTTCAGGCTACGTACCCGATTTTGTACTCACTAATGCCGAATTGGAAAAACTAGTTCCTACTACTTCGGAATGGATTGAGTCGAGAACAGGAATAAAAGAAAGGAGAATATTAAAAGGAGAAGGACTGGGCACATCCGACATGTGTGTGAAAGCCATCGAACAATTACTCGAAAAGCGAGGAATATCTCCTTTAGAAATAGATATGATTATAGTGGGTACGGTAACCCCCGATTATGTTTTCCCCTCTACTTCCAATATTATCTGCGATAAAGTAGGAGCAACCAACGCTTGGGGTTACGACCTTTCGGCTGCTTGTTCTGGATTTGTGTTCGCATTGGTTACAGGTTCGCAGTTTATCGAAACAGGAAAATACAAAAAAATAATAGTAGTAGGTGGCGATAAAATGTCGTCCATACTCGATTATACCGACCGTTCCACTTGCATCATCTTTGGAGATGGAGCAGGTGCCGTATTGCTCGAACCAACAACGGATGGGGTTGGTGTGATGGATTCGATACTTGGAGTAGACGGATCAGGTCGGAAATACTTGCATCAAAAAGCAGGAGGTTCGGTAAAACCACCTAGCCACGAAACCATAGATGCTCGCGAACATTTTGTGTTTCAAGATGGTCAACCTGTTTTCAAAAGAGCAGTAGTTGGTATGGCTGATGTATCGGCCGAAATAATGAAAAACAACAATCTTACTTCGGAAGATGTAGCATGGTTGGTTCCTCATCAAGCCAACAAACGCATTATTGATGTTACGGCTGAGCGCATGGGTTTATCGTCCGACAAAGTAATGCTCAACATACAACGCTACGGAAATACCACAGCGGGTACCATTCCACTTTGTTTGTGGGATTATGAAAAGCAACTTAAGAAAGGTGACAATATCATCATCTCTACATTTGGTGCCGGATTCACTTGGGGTGCTGTGTATGTAAAGTGGGCTTACGATAGTAATAAATAGAAGATATTTTTGAGATAATAAGTAATAGCAATTTAAGTAATAAAACAATTTTAAAAATTAATTAGCATGAAACTTAACGAAATTCAAGACTTAATAAAATTTGTAGCAAAATCGGGTGTGAGTGAGGTGGAGGTAGAAACCAAAGACATCAAGATTATCATCAAAACTCCTTCGGGAACCAAAGGACAAACTATTGTTCAGGCTGCACCGGTGGTTCAAACAATAGCACCACCTATGGTTCAGCAAATGGCAGCTCCTGTTGCTCCTGTAGCTGAGGCGAAAGCTCCAGTGGTTGAAACCAATAATTATATTACCATCAAGTCGCCAATGATTGGAACCTTCTATCGTTCGTCATCACCCGACAAACCTGCATTTGTAAGTGTAGGAGATGAAATTACTCCAGGAAAACATGTTTGCATCATCGAAGCAATGAAACTTTTTAATGAAATAGAATCAGACATTAAAGGGAAAATTGTGAAAGTGTTGGTAAATGATGCTACTCCAGTGGAGTATGATCAGCCTTTGTTTTTAGTAGATCCTTCTTAAATTTAAAAATAGTCAGTCAAAAAGCAGACAAGCTGATTGGTTGATTAGCTAATTGAAAAACTATGTTTAAAAAAATCTTAATAGCAAACAGAGGTGAAATTGCATTACGTATAATACGTACATGTCGCGAAATGGGAATAAAAACGGTAGCCGTTTATTCTACAGCCGATAAAGATTCGCTTCATGTGAAGTTTGCTGATGAGGCCGTTTGTATTGGCCCACCACCTTCAAAAGAATCGTATTTAAATATTCCGAGCATAATAGCAGCAGCCGAAATAACCAATGCTGATGCCATTCATCCAGGTTATGGTTTCCTTTCTGAGAATGCAAAATTCTCGAAGATATGCCAAGAACACAATGTGAAATTTATTGGCGCTTCACCAGAAATGATTAACCAAATGGGCGATAAAGCATCGGCTAAAGCTACAATGATAGCTGCAGGGGTGCCTTGTGTTCCTGGTTCGGAAGGTTTATTAGAAAGTGCTGAACAAGCCATTGAACTTGCCCCTAATGTAGGCTATCCGGTTATCATCAAAGCTACAGCTGGCGGAGGTGGACGAGGAATGCGCATTGTTTGGAAAGAAGAAGACATGCAAGCACTTTACGATTCGGCTTTCAAAGAAGCAGAAGCCGCTTTTGGAAATGGTGCCATGTACATGGAAAAATACATTGAGGAACCTCGCCATATCGAAATTCAAATAGTAGGTGACCAATATGGTAAAGCATGTCATTTGTCAGAACGTGATTGTTCAATTCAAAGACGTCATCAAAAATTGGTAGAGGAAACTCCTTCTCCATTTATGACAGACGAACTGCGTGACGAAATGGGTGCTGCCGCTATTAAAGCTGCTTTAGCTGTAAAATACGAAGGTGTTGGTACGGTAGAGTTTTTGGTTGATAAAAATCGTAAGTTTTATTTCATGGAAATGAATACACGTATTCAAGTGGAGCATCCAATTACCGAAGAAGTGATTAACTACGATTTGATACGTGAGCAAATACTTGTAGCTGCTGGTGTGCCTATATCAGGAAAAAATTATTTCCCTCAATTACATGCCATCGAATGCAGAATAAATGCAGAAGACCCATTTAATAATTTCCGTCCTTCACCAGGTAAGATCACTAATCTTCATACTCCTGGAGGTCATGGAATTCGTATCGATTCGCATATCTATTCGGGTTATACTATTCCACCAAACTATGATAGTATGGTAGCAAAGCTTATCACCGTAGCTCAAACCCGCGAAGAGGCTATTTCGAAAATGCACCGTGCGCTTAGCGAATATGTAATTGAAGGTGTAAAAACAACCATCCCTTTCCATCTTCGATTGATGAAAGATGAAGGTTTCATTAAAGGAAATTATACCACCAAGTTTTTGGAAGGGTTTGATTTAACTGAAGATAAAAAAGAATAAGAACACTAAAAGTGTTTGACCACACCTTTAGCCTTTAATTAGGTTGAAGGTGTTTTTTTTGATTCGTTTTGAAGTATAATCCATCGTTTTCACTTTTAGTAAGGTTTCCTCGTATCCTTAAAAAATGATTTAGCCTAACCAAGAAATTAAAAGTATTTTTGTAACAATAAAACTATAATGTTCGATTTAGATAATTGGCAAGAAATAATAGCAACCATCAAGAAAAACAAGTTGCGCACCTTTCTCACTTCATTAGGGGTTGGCTGGGGAATCTTTATGTTGGTGATCATGCTAGGTGCTGGCAATGGCTTGAAGAATGGGGTGATGTCGGATTTTAAAGGTAGTGCCACGAATAGTTTTTTTATGTGGGCCCAAACCACTACTAAGGCATATAAAGGAATGAAACCGGGTAGGAATTATTATTTCAACAATGCCGATGTGATTGCACTTTCGCAAATGAAAGAACTAAGTATTGTGTCTCCACAAATTCAACTAGGTGGTTACCGAGGAGGCAACAATGCTATAAGAGGGTTAAAAACAGGAAACTTTGAAGTAGGAGGAGTTTATCCAAACATTACCGAAATACAAGAAACCAAAGTGGTACAAGGAAGATTTTTGAACGAAAATGATATTCGCGAAAAACGAAAAGTATGTGTCATTGGTTCCAGAGTGAAAGAGATGTTGTTTCGAGTAGATGAAAATGCATTGGGCGAATACATCCTAATAAAGGGAGTTTATTTTAAAGTGATAGGAGTAACAACTCCTATGGGGAATGGAGGAGATGCCCGTCAGCAAGCACAACGCATACAAGTACCCTTTACCACGTTCCAAAATGCATTTAACTTTGGAGATGTAGTAGGTTGGTTTGCCATTGCATCTGCACCTAATTTGCCTGCATCCATTGCCGAACAAAAGGTATTGGCACTTGTAAAAGAACGACACAAAATAGCGCCTGACGATATGCAAGCAGTGGGACATTGGAACATGGAAAAACAATTCAATAAAGTAAACGGTTTATTTATTGGAATCAATGTATTGGTATGGTTTGTTGGTATAGGTACTTTGATAGCAGGAGTTATTGGTATCAGTAATATTATGCTTATTATTGTGAAAGAAAGAACAAAAGAAATAGGTGTAAAACGCGCGATAGGTGCAACTCCTGTTACAGTCATTGGACAAATTATGCTCGAGTCGATATTCCTTACCCTAATGGCGGGCTATGTCGGTTTGGTGTTTGGGGTAGGTTTGCTAGAAGCAATCAATAAAATGGTAGGAGCCGATGTAGAAATGTTTAAAAATCCTACAGTTGATTTAAGCGCAGCCCTCATTGCATTGTCGGTACTTGTGGTAGCAGGAGCAATGGCAGGTTTGATACCTGCCCGAAGAGCAGTGTCGGTGAACCCAGTGGAAGCTTTGCGTGCAGAATAAAAAAGATGTTGAACAAATAATTGATAACATAAGGATGATAAAAAAGATTTTAAAAATAACAGTGCTGGTATTGATATTAGCGGTATTTGTTTGGACTATTTATTTCTTGTATTCCAAATCGGAACAACAACCGGTGATTTATCAAACCATTAGTCCATTTGATACTACCATTGTTAAGAAAACAGTTGCCACTGGAAGTGTGATTCCTCGCAAGGAAGTGAACATGAAATCGCAAGTATCGGGTATCATCGAAAAATTATTTGTAACCGCTGGACAAGAAATAAGACAAGGCGATGTGATGGCAAAAATAAAAATTATACCCAACATGGTAAACCTTGCAAACGCTGAAAACAGGGTGAATCAAGCACAAATAAGTTATGATAACGCCAAACAAGAATTTGATAGAAACGAAACCTTATTCAAACAAAATGTAATATCGAAAGCTGACTTTCTGCCTTATGAACTAAAACTGAAATCGTCAAAAGAAGAAATGGATGCTGCCGACAATAATCTGCAACTAATAAAAGAAGGTGTAACTAAATCAGCTGGAACTGCTACCAATACTCTTATTCGTTCAACCATTACAGGTATGGTTTTAGATGTTCCAATAAAGGAAGGCGGCAGCGTAATCGAAAGTAATACTTTTAACGAAGGAACAACCATTGCATCCGTTGCGAATATGGGTGAGATGATATTTGAAGGCAAGGTGGATGAAAGCGAAGTAGGGAAAATAAAAGAAGGAATGGATTTGGTGCTCACAATTGGAGCCATTGACAAAGAGAGTTTTTTGGCAACACTTGAATATATTTCACCAAAAGGAATTACTGAAAACGGAGCGATTCAATTTCTGATTCGCGCTGCTTTATCAAAGACAAAAGGTAAGATGTTGCGCGCTGGATATAGCGCCAATGCTGATATCATTTTAGCAAAAAAAGAAAAAACGTTTGCTATTCCTGAATTGGTTTTGAAATTTGAAAAAGAAAAAACCTATGTAGAAATAGAAACCTCCAAAGACAAGTACGAAAAGAGATTTATCACCACAGGTTTGTCGGATGGGATAAATATTGAAGTTGTAGAGGGATTGAAAAAGACCGACAAAATAAAAGTGCCACAAATGGATAAAGCGATTGGTGCAGAATAAAAACATGGCATGTTTCTTAATTCGAAAGAGACCGAATTAATGCAAAGAAAGAACACGGGATGAAAAAACAGAAGACCTCCAGTGATGCAAACACTCCTGCATTCGAGGGGAATGAAAAGAGTTTTGGAATAGAACGATTGAATGAACTTCGTAAACTTTTGAAAATAGAACGAGACGAAGATTTTGAACAATACAAACTACATTTTTCAAGAAACAATATTAACTACAGAAAACAAAGTGGAGTCACTTGGTATCCGATAGTTATTACCAATACAGAAATTGGTTTAGGCGAATACCTCATTATAGAAGTAGAACGAACCACCAACCACAACGAACCCCATCAGTTTTCGGGAGGAAAGAACGCTGCACTCTTTTCGAATCAACATCCAGACGCGAAACAGCTAATAGGGACGATAAAGGTAATTCATCCAAACAAACTAAGAATTTCACTTTCAGTGGACGAATTGCCTGAGTGGTGCGATGACGGAAAACTCGGCATTAATTTGTTGTTTGATGAAACTAGTTATAAGGAAATGGACATTGCCCTTGAAAAAGTAATCAATGCAAAAAATACTAGGCTAGCTCACTTGCGCGATGTGCTTTATGGACTCACTCCTCCTATGTTTGATGTTGTGGATGAATCTCGAATATTAACAGGTATAAACGAATCTCAGAACAATGCCGTAAGAAAAATAATAGCAGCCAAAGATGTTGCTATTATTCACGGCCCCCCTGGCACTGGCAAAACTACTACATTGGTGCAAGCCATACGTCAAACATTGTTCACCGAAAAACAAGTATTGGTTTGTTCGCCTAGTAATACTGCTGTCGATTTGCTTACTGAGAAACTGCATCGAGAAGGAATAAATGTTTTACGTTTGGGCAATCCCGCTCGTATTTCCGAAGAGGTAATCATTAATACACTTGATGCGCGAATAGCAGCTCACCCTTCCTATAAAGATTTGAAAAATTATCGAAAACTTGCGGATGAATATTTCAGAATGGCTGGAAAATATAAGCGTAGTTTTGGAAAAGAAGAACGAGAGCAGCGACAACTATTATACATTGAAGCACGTAAAATACTTAGCGAAGCGAGAGTATTAGAAGATTACATACTTTACGAACAATTTGATAAAGCACAAGTTATTGCATGCACACCTGTGGTGGCTTCAAGCAGGATGATGCGAGACAAACAGTTTTCAACAGTATTTATAGATGAAGCCGCACAAGCCTTGGAACCTCTTTGTTGGATACCTATTACACGAAGTCAAAAAGTTGTATTTGCAGGAGACCATTTTCAATTGCCACCTACTGTAAAATCGATGCGAGCAGAAACGGCTGGACTTAAGCAAACCTTGTTCGAACGATGCATGTCAATTGAGAAGGTGTCTGTACTGCTCAATACTCAGTACCGAATGCATCAATCCATTATGGGTTTTTCTAATCAACAATTTTATAAGAATCTAGTAGTGGCTGATGTCTCAGTCAAAGATACACTGTTGAGTTTCGATCCTGAAGACTATTTGTTAAACACCGCATTCGATTTTATCGACACTGCTGGATGTGGTTTCAATGAGATTACCAACCCTGAAAGTCTAAGTACAGCAAACCCCGAGGAAGCAGGTTTGCTTATCAAGCACCTCTCCTTGGTTCTCGAAAATTACCAGAATACTTCACAAAAAGAATCGAATGGAATTAGCATAGGCATTGTTTCTCCATACAAGGAACAAGTGATGTGTCTTACGAATTTGGTTGCTAACAATCCATATCTTCAAACTTTTGCATCATCCATTGCCATCAAAACTATTGATGGTTTTCAAGGGCAAGAACGCGACATTATTTACATTAGTTTGGTTCGAAGTAACGACCAAGGTGAAATTGGGTTTCTAGCGGATACACGTAGAATGAATGTAGCCCTTACACGTGCCAAAAAGAAACTTGTAGTAATAGGCGATAGTGCAACACTTGGCAATCATGGATTCTATAAAAAATTCCTCGATTATGCCGAAAGCGTAGGTGGGTACAAATCAGCTTGGGAGTTTTTGTAAAATCATTTGCTTCAGACTACCACAAGTAGAAAGAAATGAACCATGCAACCTTTCTCCCTTGTGCAAATGACTTCATTCCACAATCTTTATTACCTTTGCACCCTTAATTTTTTAAACAAACAATGATTTCAGTCAATTCAGTTACGGTTACTTTCGGAGGATACGATTTGTTCGATAATGTATCTTTTCTTATCAATCCCAAAGACCGTATAGGTTTAGCAGGTAAAAACGGTGCCGGTAAATCAACCATGTTGAAACTGCTTGCAGGAGAGCAGAATCCAACGAAGGGAGAAATATCTAAACCCAACGATACACGAATAGGTTACCTTCCTCAGGACATGATCCATCAACATGGACGCACGGTGTTTGAAGAAACAGCAACAGCTTTCGAAGAAATTCAAAAGCTTGAAGCACGTCTTCATTTTATTAATGATGAATTAGGTATTCGCACCGATTATGAATCGGATGCATACATGAACCTAATAACCGAACTTACCGATATCAATCATCGACTTGACATAATAGGTGCCAACAATAAAGAAGAAGAGATTGAAAAAATATTAAAAGGGTTAGGCTTCGAAGCGTATGATTTTCCTCGCCAAACAGCCGAGTTCAGTGGAGGTTGGCGAATGAGGATAGAGTTGGCAAAAATATTACTTCAAAAACCCGACATATTGTTGCTCGATGAGCCTACGAACCATTTGGATATCGAATCGATTCAATGGCTCGAAGAGACCTTGGATACCTTCCCTGGCTCGGTTATGCTCATAAGTCACGACAAGCATTTTCTTGATACTGTCACAACTCGTACTATCGAGATTTCTAATCAACGAATTTACGATTACAAGACCAATTATTCACGTTACCTTGTATTGCGCAAAGAAAGAAGAGAACAACAGGAAAACGCTGCAAAAAACCAACAGAAAATAATTAATCAAACAGAAGTGTTGATTGATAAATACCGTGCTAAAGCGAGTAAAGCAGCTTTCGCCCAATCGCTAATCAAAAAACTCGACAGAATGGAAATTGTTGAAGTAGACGACAGCGATACCACAGCAATTGCTTTCCGCTTTCCTCCACCTGCGCACAGTGGAAAAATAGTGCTTACTGTGGAGAATGCTGGTAAGGTTTACGGAACGAAACGTATTTTCAAAGATGCTCATTTTATCTTAACCAAAGGAGAGAAAATTGCTTTTGTGGGCAGAAATGGTGAAGGGAAGAGTACTATGATGAAAATGATAGCCAAACAAATTGAACACGAAGGAAATGTAAATCTTGGTCATAGTGTTAAGATGGGATATTTTGCTCAAGATCAGGCTGAGCGTTTGGATCAAAACAAAACTGTATTCGAAACCATTGACGAACTTGCGGTAGGCGATGTACGTAAGCAAGTACGTACACTTCTTGGTTCTTTTTTATTTGGAGGAGACGATATTGACAAAAAAGTGAGAGTGTTGAGTGGAGGAGAGCGTGGCCGCTTAGCATTATGCAAGCTTCTATTGGAACCGTATAATTTTTTAGTGCTCGATGAGCCAACCAATCACCTTGACATACGTAGTAAAGAAGTACTTAAGAGAGCATTGCTTTCGTATGAAGGAACAGCAATTATTGTTTCACACGATAGAGATTTTCTAACCGACCTAGTTAACAAAATGTATGAATTCAAACATGGTACTGTAAAGGAACATCTTGGAGGAATTACCGAATTTATGGAAAAGGTAAAAATGGATAGGTTGAGCGAGATGAATACCAAAAGTCCGTTTGTGAAACCAAAGTCCGAACCAAAACCCGAAAAACCAAAACCTGACGCTAGAGAACTTGAACGTGAAAAAGAAATCAAGCAACTGAAATCGGAAATAACGAAAGTTGAAAAGGAAATCGCGAGGTTGGAACAAGAGATAAAGATTATTGATGACAAGCTTTCAGATGCAACACAATACCAAACCATCATTAACGATAAAGAGATGTATGCCAAGTATGAATTGATGAAAAAGCAGCTGGACGGAGAAATGAATAAGTGGGAAAACTTACACGAAAAGGTGGGTAAAATATAGATTTTGGATACATATTAACTTTTGGGTCTTGATAAAAATTCTGATAATATTGAACGCACTTATTAATTTATTCACTATTATTGGATAAATTTTCAATATGATATTTATTATATTGGAATCAACTGTAAATAAAAAGTCATATTTGAAGTATGGATTTGAGTAAAGAAGGGACACCTGAACATACCATATTTGCTGAAAAAGTAGATCAAATAAGAACTGCTTGTTCGTCAAATGGAAGCAAAGAAATGGTATTGCATATAGGTGAACTTGACCAGAATCAGGTTAACACCATTTCTTCTATTGTGGAAACACAGATGGTAAATATTGGGGTTAGCAAAGGTGTAATCAAAAGGATATTCAATATTGCAATTGAAACACTTCAAAACATTTGTTTCCATGCCGAAAGGGATAACAATGGTAACCAAATGACCTATTTTATTATTGGTAGAAATGACCAAGAGTTTACCATATACTCAGGCAATTTATTACCAAACGAAAATGCAGATATACTCGTTACAAGATTAGAAAGATTAAAATCGTTAGATGAAGCCAATTTGAAGAAAGAGTACCTAGAAGTGCTTTCAAACGGGGAACTTTCGCAAAAAGGTGGAGCAGGTTTGGGTTTCATCACCATAGCTATGAAATCGAATAATAATATCGATTTTCAATTTCAAAAGTTGAATAATAAACTTTCGTTGTTTTCAATGAAGGCAATAGTTACACAAGACAAATGATAAAATTAGAAAAAGAGCCAACTTCTACTTCTCCTCATATCCTTTTGGATTCTGAAATGGGGAAGTTTTTGATTGAAGGGAAATCGTTTCCCGAAGATAGCAAACACTTTTTCCAATCAACTATCGAATGGATAAAGGAGTATAAGCTTGAAAATCCAAAGAGTTTTGATCTTTCAATCAATTTGTATTACCTTAGTTCGTCCACCATTATTTCCGTAAAACAAATCTTAATAATTCTAATGGATTATCAGAAGAGTGGAATAAAAGTTACCGTTAATTGGTTCTACGATGAAGATGATGACGACATTAAGAAAACAGGTGAAGACTACATGAAGTTGACGAATCTCAACTTTGTTTTTCACATCAACCCAGCTTAACTAAAACTTTAATTTTAACCATATCCCAAATCATTTGTTTGGGATTTTTTTCTACATCATGAAATCAATAATACGCATCATTCTTCTTATTCTTTGTGCTAATCAACTTTCAGCACAAACCACAAGTGTGTTATTTATTGGAAACAGTTATACCTATGTAAATAATCTACCTCAAACACTTGCCGATTTAGCCTTGTCGAAAGGCGATACTCTTATTTTCGATTCATCAGCACCGGGAGGATATACTTTTCAATTGCATACTACCAACGCGACTACGGTTTCAAAAATAAACCAACGTGCTTGGGATTACGTTGTGCTTCAAGAACAAAGCCAAATGCCCTCATTCCCTCCATCACAAGTTTCTTCTGACACCTATCCATATGCAGCACGTTTGGATAGTATGATAGTAGCGAATGATAGTTGTACCGAAACTGTTTTCTATATGACTTGGGGTCGGCAGAATGGTGATTCATCCAATTGCGCCTTCTATCCTCCAATATGTACTTACAACGGAATGCAACAACGATTAAGAGAAAGTTATTTGCAAATGGCCACCGACAATCATGCTTCGGCAGCACCAGTTGGGGTAGCTTGGAAACATGTTCGCGACAATTATCCTTCCATCGGATTGTATCAATCGGATCAAAGCCACCCGTCTATTTATGGAACTTATTTGGCCGCTTGTGTTTTCTATGCAAGCTTCTTTCACAAAACTCCCATTGGTGCAAGTTTCCCTAGTAATATTAGTTCTGTTGATGCACTGGTGTTGCAAACCATTGGTGGTGCTACGGTGCTCGATAGCCTTGCGTTATGGCAAGGACAAGGAGATATTCCAAGTGCATCATTTTCGTTTACTCAAAGTGGCAATGGTGTTCAGTTTAACAACAATTCCGAAAACGCAGTAACAACAACTTGGAACTTTGGCGACACGAATAATTCTTCAATCACCAGCCCACAGCATACTTATGCAGGCATTGGTCAGTATACTGTTTCGTTGACATCAACTAATGGTTGTAAAACCTTCAAAGCATACGATACCATTCAGGTCACAGGTATGACTGGCGTGAATGCTATTTCAACTTCATCTTCTATTTCAATATTCCCGAACCCGGCTACGAGCCAACTGAATGTTGAAATAAAAGGAACTTCGGCAAATAAATATGAATTGCGACTGTACAACGCCATTGGGCAATTGGTGATTTCTAAGTCGTTTATCAATCAGCAATCCATTCAAATGGATATTGCTTCATTAGATTCGGGATTGTACAATTTGATTTTGATTGCGGATAATTCGGTAATCGCAAATCAAAAATTGGTAATCAACACTTCATCGAGATAATTAGAAACCGACTGCTTAGTTTGAAGATTGAGCAAGTTGTTGGTCAAGTATTTTTAATCCTTCTTCGAACGAATGAGGAAGATAATTCAATTCCTTTTTTGCTTTCTCAATAACGAATCCTGTGCGCGGTGGTCGCTTAGCCGCTTGATTCAAGGTATTCGACTTGATAGGTTGTACCAGCGATTTATCCAGTTTCCAAAAGTCGGCTACTTTGTACACAAGCTCTAATACACTCATCGTTTCTTTGCCCGATAGATTATAGATTCCTGTTGCTCCTTTGTCAGCAATGTTTATACAGCCTTGTGCCAAATCTTCGGCTAGCGTAGGTGAACGGAATTGATCGTCCACTACATTAATGTTTTGTTTTTTGGTCAATGCATCTTTTGCCCACAATACAATATTCGAACGGCTCATGTTATCGACAATGCCATACACAATGATGGTACGTGCAATAGCCCATTTGATTTTACTTTGCTGAATTACTTTTTCTCCTTCCCATTTCGACAAGGCATAATAACTCTGAGGATTTGGAACATCGGTTTCAACATATTCGCTTCCTTTTTCGCCATCAAAAATAAAGTCGGTGGAGAGATGTATAAAATGAATTGGTTGTTGACTAATAGCGTCCACAAAATTCTGCACTGCTTCCACATTTAAAGCCCAGCATTCGGTGCGTTTGGTCTCGCAGGCATCAACATTGGTCATGGCTGCGGTGTTGATAATAACATCAGGCTTATGTTTGGCCACGATGCTCTTTACTTCTTCTTTGTTAGTGATGTCGAGCGACTCGTAGATGTATCCTTCCTTTTGTATCAATCTATTTGCTCCTACCGAAGTGGCAATAAGCTTTACATCGTTGCGATGAATTAAATTATAAACCAACTTTTGTCCTAATAACCCGTTGCTTCCTGTAATTAAAATAGTTTTCATATCAATTGAAAATAGAAATTATACAAACAGTTCTTTGAGTTTAATAATCTGTTCGGTAGTTCCGAGCACGAATAATTTTGCGTCAGGAATTATTTTTGTGTCGGGACTAGGATTGATGACATATTCGCCTTGTGCTGTTTTGAATCCAATGATATTGGCACCCGATTTATTACGAACTTCTAAATCGCGGATGGTTTTATTTTGATACACTTGTTTCAAGGTATCAAACGTAATTTCTTCTAAGCGAATATTGTCGGTACCTTGTCCAGTGATGTAATCAACAAACTCCATTACATCGGGTTTCATTACCAACGAAGCCATGTGTGCACCGCCTAGCTTGTCGGGCATTATTACGTTGTTAGCTCCTGCCACTTTTAGTTTTTTATCAGAGTTGTCTTCCGATGCTCGGCTGATGATGGTTAGTTTTGGATTGAGTGTGCGAGCTGATAATACAATAAACAAATTATCGGCATCAAAGGGCAAAGTAGTAATTAGTGCTTTTGCTTTGTTGATGCCTGCTTTCAGCAATACTTCATCTTGTGTGGCATCGCCTTCCATTACTAAATCAGAATACTGATGATTGATGGTGGCAATAATATCTTTTTTGTTTTCGATCACCACAAAGCGTGTGTTATGTTTCTTCAACACATGTGCAGCTTGTTTACCGTTACGGCCAAAGCCACAGATGATGACATGATTTTCTAGTTTTTGTATTGCTGCATTCACTTTTAAATTTTTAAAGTATAAATTAAATTCTCCATCAATTACATACTTCGATATGGAGGTAACCGCGTATGCAAAAGTACCGAAACTTGTGATAATTAAAAACACTGTGAACATTTTTCCTTGTTCATCCAATGGATGAACTTCTTGAAACCCCACGGTGGCCACCGTAATGATGGTCATGTAGAGAGCATCTAAAAAATTGTAATGCTCAATAATGATGAACCCTCCAACACCAATACAGATGATGGTAAATATTAGAAATATAGAAAGGTATACTTTATGGAAATGACGATAGGTAAGCAAATTATTGAATTGATAAATTGCTTTTCCATTGTAAGCTTGTATGATTTTTTTTAGCTGCAAACGAAACTCTTATTTTCTTTGATTAGCCTATAAATCCCAAACACTCTTTCTTTTGCTTCTAAACGGTTTGAAAAAGTTTTTGTGTTCTAGGATGAAAACCATAATGAAATAAATAATAACTGGCGAACCTACTGTGAAGAACGACAAGTAAATAAAGTACATTCTTATCTTAGTGCTTTTTATTCCAAGTTTTTTTCCCCACCATTCGCACACTCCAAAAGCTTGCGACTCGAACCATTGTTGAATTCTCTTTACCATTGTGAAAGGTTGTGTTTTGATTTCAGTAGTAAAATTACTGTTTTTTTAGCAAGTAATTACCAATCGAACAATTTAAACATTTTTTAGGGGTGCAATATTCGTTTTTCAATTGCAACAAAGCTTGTGTATCAAACGCTGATTCGGCAGCTATACCAATGCTTCGCCACTTGCTGATGATGGCATTGTTTTCTTTTTCGGTTTGTTCCAAAAACTTGATGGCTCTTTCTACATGCACTTCAGAGTTTTTTTGTTTTCCATAAATAAAGATAAACGGAACGATGGTATTGATGATGATGGTATGGATGGCAGCATGTCCCAAATGTTTCGAACTTCGTTTCGATTCTTTATCGAAAACATAATGCGTGTGCCAATACTCCGATGCTTCAATGCTCAGGTTTTTCTTAAGGTCGGCATAGGTATCGGTTTCCATTATTACGGAAAACAAATGATTCGATTTGAAGATAAGATGAGCAAACTGCGCAATGCGAATGGTAGGAAAGTTCATAGGGCGAAGCCTTAAAAATTTCCAAAGATGAGGGTCGATGGAGGTGAGTTTGAATTTCTGTTTTAAGAACACGTATTCGCTTTGCAACTTGTTGGCATAGGCATCTTGGTAGTGTTGGTTCAAAAAACCGGCTTGACCAAACAGCAAAGCCTCTACCTGAAACGCACTTGATTTGTGCTTTGCCAACACCAGCAGCGGTGTGGCTTTTGCTAATAATTCGAACGGTTCGGCATTGGTTTTAAATCCAAAGTTGCGAGCCATTTGCTCATAAAAAGTAGCTTCCCAATTCCATTGGTTGATGCTTAGGCTATTGGTGATGGCTTTTGATTTGGTTTCTAATCGTTCGAGCAAAAGTTTGTCGAAGGTGATTTTTAGGATGTGCGGTGGCACTTCATTCACTTGTTTTTCGCAAGGTATCCAGTCTTTGCTTTTCACGAATTGCGAATAATTTTCCAACACCGATTTATCTATCCTGTTTTTTAGTTCCAAGGTAGGTATCTCTTCTCCCGACTTACGGTAAATTTTTTCGTCAGCATCGTACAGCACGTGCAGTATGATGTTGTCGTAAGCTTTGTCATCGTGGTGGTGGTGTTTTTTCCAATCGCTGGCATTGATGTGTACTTCCACATTGCCTGCCCAAAGGGTATCGCCTACTTTAAGTTTGGCATTAAAAAAATCGGGACCAGCATCCGAGTTGTGCGCTCCCACTTTTTGTATTTCCACAGCTTGGTGGTTGGTGGTGGTAAGTTCGAACTGATTGAACAATTTATACTTCCAGATATAATGCAAAAACTCTTCGGAAATCATGCAACAAATTTATTAATTTTGAAAACATAAGGGTGAGGGTTTTTTAAGTTTATTCTTGTTTTATAAACTTATTTCTTATTAAGCGTTTTGTTTGCTTTTAAAAAACATCAATGGTTTTTATCTTATAACTCATTTAATAAATCTTCAACAGGGCGAGCTTTCTTTTTACCTGCTTTTATCAATTTCATTTCTTCTACTGCTTCTTTCAATTCTTCCAGCAACCTTGCCTTTGCTGGTGTTTTTTCACCTGCAAACGAACGACTCTTTATATACTCCACTTTTTTCATTCCCCAAATATACTCCTTAAATCATCTCCAAAAACATAAAAAAGAATGGTTTTTGTCGGTTGAAAACTTTTTTGCTGAAAAAAATGCTTGCTTTCGACCAATTTTTTGGTCGTGCCGAAAGGTTTGGCAACGAAGTCCAATTTTCGAAAAACAGATTTTTTAAGGCAATGTTCTTTGAATGAATTCTTCTTTTTAAAGGTTTTGGCTGTTGTATAACATAGGTGGATGCTCCAGCGAACCAAGAAAATGGGGGGGGGAACTAAAACAGGTGTCATCTTGCTGAATATCAACCGCCAATAACATGTAATTCCCTAAATTGTACCAAGATTTAGCTACCAATAGAGTAGGAAACCGCCAATAGTTTCCTACTCTATTGGTCAATCAGGTACAAAACTACTAGTGGTTTTCTGTTGGAGTGGTCATTCAGGTACAAAACTACTAGTGGTTTTCTGTTCGAGTGATCATTCAGGTACAAAACTCCAAAGAATTTCGAACTATAGTGATTAGTCAGGGACTGTCCTGAATAAAATTTTGTGGTTGATTGGTAACTTGAATTCGTTCTTGTTGCAATCATTATCCTTAATCATCCAGAAACTTTGACCTTTCAAACTTTCAACTTTGAACTTTCCAACTTTCAACTAACCATCCTCTAAATAGAATTAATACAATGGTGGTAACACAGATTTCCTTATCTTCGTATCCTCAAAAACTAGAACAAATGATGAAGCGCCCAATACGCGTATTAGTAGCAAAAGTAGGACTCGATGGACACGATAGAGGAGCAAAAATTATTGCTTCGTTTCTGCGCGATGCAGGCATGGAGGTAATTTATACTGGTTTGCGCCAAACACCCGAAATGGTAGTGAATTCGGCTTTGCAAGAAGATGTGGATGTGATTGGTATCAGCATCCTTTCGGGAGCTCACAACACTGTTTTTCCGAAAATCATCAACCTGATGAAAGAAAAAGAAATGAACGATGTATTGCTTACGGGTGGAGGCATCATTCCCGAGTCGGACATGAAAAAGCTTAGCGAAATAGGAGTAGGCAGACTCTTTCCTCCGGGCACCGATACCAGCCAAATAGTTACTTATATAAAAGAATACGTAGAAAAACACCGTAATTATTAGAGCAACTCTCCCCTTTATCCCCTCTCCGCAAGAGAGGGGGCGGTAAGTGAAAAGAATAGTAGAATTAAAAGAAATAAAATAATAATATAAATAATAATAATTAAACAAAGTTCCTCACATTTCGGCTCCCCTCTCTTGTGGAGAGGGGTCGGGGGAGAGGTGAATTAAAACTATGTCATACGAAAACATTTTAACAGCCACCGAAAACGGAATTCAAACCATTACTATCAATCGTCCTGATAAACTAAATGCACTGAACAAACAAACCATTGATGAATTGAACCAAGCCTTTGCCGCTGCCGAAACCGACAGCCAAGTGAGGGTAATAATAGTTACAGGCTCGGGCCAAAAAGCATTTGTAGCAGGTGCCGACATAGCCGAGTTTGCCAACTTCTCGGTGGAGCAAGGCACAGCATTGAGTGCCGATGGGCAAGCAAAGTTGTTCGACTTTGTTCAAAACCTTTCGAAACCAGTAATAGGCGCAGTGAATGGTTTTGCATTGGGCGGAGGTTTAGAATTGGCTTTGAGTTGCCATATCCGTGTGGCAAGCAACAATGCCAAGATGGGTTTGCCCGAAGTATCGCTTGGGGTAATACCTGGCTACGGTGGCACACAGCGTTTGGCACAACTTGTAGGTCGCGGCAAAGCCCTCGAGATGATAATGACTGCTGATATGATAACGGCTGAAGATGCCCTCAACTGGGGATTGATAAACTACTGCACCACTCCCGAAACATTGATGACAAAGTGCATAGAACTAGCAACTAAAATCATCACCCGCTCGCCATCGGCCATTGCATCGGCTATTCGATGTGTTAATGCCAATTACAAAGATGGTGTAAATGGTTTCGAAGTGGAGATAGCAGAGTTTGGTAAAAACTTTGGCACTGCCGATTTCAAAGAAGGAACAACAGCATTTTTAGAAAAAAGAAAACCAAATTTTACAGGGAAATAAAAAGAAGTATTAAGTACAATGTCTTAAGAGATAGTCTCTCTTCCTCTTTGTTCATCATACTTAATACTTAATACATCATACTTGACTTGAACCCACTAAAAAAACTTGCTTCGCAAACTGCAATCTATGGTTTACCAACCATCGTGGGGCGGCTGCTGAATTATTTACTTACTCCTATTTATACTCGTAATTTTGTTCCGGCAGAGTTTGGGGTCAATACAGCAGCCTATTCTTATGTTTCGTTTCTGCTTGTATTCTTAACTTACGGAATGGAAACAACCTTGTTTCGTTTCTCCCAAACCGAATCGGAAAAGGCAAAAGTATACACCACCGCATTGATGTCGCTGTTTGTAACTTCGGTTACCTTCATCATAATGGCAAGTATGTTTTCGGTAAATTTAGCCGAAGCAGCCAAGTTTACTGGTCATCCGGAGTATGTAATATGGTTTGCAATAATAATAGGTACCGATGCTTTTGCAGCAATTCCATTTGCGAAGCTTCGCGAACAAGGGAAAGCAAAGCGGTTTGCGATGATTAAAACAATAAACATTAGTATCAACCTCGGCTTGAATTTATTTTTTATTCTTTTCTGTAAACATATTCACAACACACCAACCTCTTCCTTAAAACCCCTTATCGACACCATTTATAGTCCCGAAATAGGCATTGGCTACATCTTTATATCCAACCTCATTGCAAGTGTAGTCACACTTTTGCTCCTCTCTCCCGAAATATTCAGAGTGCGATATGTATTCGATACACATTTGTGGAAATCGATGATGCGATACTCCATGCCTTTGTTAATCGCAGGTTTGGCAGGTATGGTTAATGAAACCTTAGATCGGATATTATTATCGCACTTACTTCCCGAAAAAGTAGCCATGATACAAACCGGTATCTACGGAGCCTGTTACAAGATATCCATCATCATGACCATCTTTGTGCAAACCTTCCGATTTGCAGCCGAACCTTTTTTCTTTAATCATTCCAAAGAAAAAGATTCGAAAAAAACCTATGCCGAAGTGATGAATTATTTTGTCATCATCTGTTCGTTGATATTTTTAGGAACCATGATGAACATGAGTTGGATACAATATTTTGTTGGCGACCAATTCCGTGAAGGGCTCAATGTAGTACCCATTTTGTTGCTTGCTAATATGTTTTTAGGTATTTTCTTCAATCAGTCCATTTGGTACAAACTCACAGGGCAAACACGTTACGGAGCCATACTCACTATTTTCGGAGCCATCATCACCATAGTGTTGAATGTGTATTGGATTCCTCGCATCGGCTACATGGGTAGCGCATGGGCCACCCTTATTTGTTACGCAAGCATGATGATAGCCTCTTACTTTATGGGTAATAAACATTACCCTGTTAATTATGATTTGAAACGAATAGTGGGATACCTCACTTTATCAGTACTTTTGTACTTTATAAGCACATTTATCAAAGTCAATTCAGCTTCCGGTAGCCTTATCATCAATAACGTGATATTGATTGGTTTTGTAATGGTGGTCTGGAAACTCGAAGGAAAAAAATTGATGCCAGCAAAAAAAAAATGAAAATAAAAATAATTAACAAATCGAAACATGAGCTCCCAGCCTACGCTACACAAGCAGCAGCCGGCATGGATTTAAGAGCCAATTTGGACGAACCCATTGTACTAAAATCGCTCGAACGAACATTAGTGGCAACAGGTTTGTTTATTGAACTGCCCGAAGGATACGAAGCGCAAATTCGCCCTCGTAGTGGTTTGGCTTTCAAAAATGGATTAACCGTGCTCAATTCGCCTGGCACCATTGATGCCGATTACAGAGGGGAAATAAAAGTGATATTGGTTAATCTTTCGAAAGAAGATTTTACCATAAACAATGGCGAACGTGTGGCGCAAATGGTAATAGCCAAACACGAACAAGCCGAATGGATAGAAGTTGAACAATTGATAGAAACCGCTAGAGGAGAAGGCGGTTTCGGAAGTACAGGTAAAAAATAAATCAGATTTATGAAAATAATAATTCCAATGGCAGGAATGGGTAAGCGTATGCGCCCACACACATTAACAACACCTAAACCGCTAATACCAATTGCAGGAAAACCAATGGTACAGCGTATAGTAGAAGACATCATTAAAGTATGTGACGAGAAAGTTGACGAAATAGCTTTTGTTATTGGTCGCTTTGGTAAGGAAGCCGAAGATAATTTGGTGAAAGTGGCCGAGAGTTTAGGAGCAAAAGGCAGTATCTTCTATCAGGACGAACCACTAGGAACAGCTCATGCCATCATGTGTGCCAAAAGTAGTTTGACAGGTAAAGTGGTGGTTGCATTTGCCGATACCCTTTTCAAAGCCGATTTCAAACTCGACTCTTCGCAAGAAGGTATCATTTGGGTTCAAAAGGTTGACGACCCTAAACCTTTTGGCGTGGTGAAAATCGACAGCAACAATATCATCACCGACTTTGTTGAGAAACCTCAAACTTTTGTTTCCGACTTAGCTATCATTGGTATTTATTATTTCAATGATGGTGATTATCTGAAAAAAGAATTGCAATACCTGTTGGATAACAACATCAAAGAAAAAGGAGAATATCAACTTACAAATGCTTTGGAAAATATGAAAGCAAAGGGAACAAAATTTCATCCAGGAAAGGTTAGCGAATGGCTTGATTGCGGAAATAAAGATGCTACCGTGTATACCAATCAACGTATCCTTGAGTTCACCAAAGATCAGCCTCGAACTTCGGCTTTCACCAATGATAATTCAGTAATCGTTGAGCCATGCTTTATTGGAGAAAACGTAAAATTGATAAATGCGAAAGTAGGTCCACACGTATCAATAGGCAATGGAACCATCATCGAAAATTCAATCGTTAAAAACAGCATCATACAGTCGAATAGTAAAATTGTTAACTCTGAATTGAGCAATTCGATGATAGGGAATTACGCTGAATATACTGGAAAATCGAGCGATGTTAGTTTAAGTGATTACAGTACCATTCGATAATCAAACTTTTTTAACCATATCTTTTTTGAAAAATATAATTTCAAAGTATCAAGTAAACTTTTCAGCAGCACTACTCGTTGTTATTTTCTTACTTTCGTTCTCCTCTTGCAAGACATCACAAAAGGAGGTATCGTCCGTTAAGAAAGGCGACTTGAATGATAAAGACAAAATGAACTTTGATTTTCTCTTTTTTAACGCCAACAAAGAAAAAATACTTGGTAATTTTGATTTAGCAGAAACCTATTTTATTCAAGCATTGAAGATAGACCAAAACAATGCTGCTGCTTTGTACGAAGTAGCAAATCTCTATTCGTTTCAAAAAGAAAAAACGAAAGCTCTAGTTTTTAGTAAAAAGGCAGCGAGTTTAGAACCAACCAATGTTTGGTACCAGTTGCTTTATGCCGATTGTTTAAAACAGAGCAAGCAGAATGCCGAAGTAGCTGTTGTTTATGAAAAAATAGTACACAACAACCCTGACAAGATTGATTACTATTATGAACTAGCAACTGCCTACATGGTTGCGAATAAGCCCAACGATGCGTTAAAAGTATACGAAAAGATAGATACTCATTTTGGCATCACCGAGGAATCATGCATGTCGAAACTCTCTATTTACAAAAGTCTTAATAATTTTGATAAGGCTCTTGAACAGGTTCAAAAATTGATAAAAACCTTTCCAAAGGAATCAAAATATTATGGTATGCTCGGTGAACTTTACCAATCGAAAGGCCTTAATGATAAAGCATTTCAGGCGTATAGTGATTTGTTGAAACTTGACCCAACTAACGCATTTGTTCATTTATCATTAGCAGATTATTATCGTAATCAAAAACAAAACGACAAAGCATTTAACGAAATTAAAATAGCCTTTAATAGCAAGGACCTAGATGTAGATACAAAAATAAAAATCCTGTTATCTTACTATTCAATTACGGAAACATACAAAGAACTTAAACCAGATGCCGACACCCTATGCCTGATATTAGTGAATGTGCATCCCGATGAAGCCAAAGCATTTGCCATGTATGGTGACTTTCTAATCCGCGATAAGAAGTTGGAGGAAGCAAGAGTTCAGTACCGAAAAGCAATTGCTCTTGACAAAGAAAAATATGCACTTTGGGAACAACTTATGTATATCGATTCGGAACTAAATGATCTGCTTTCAATAGAAAAAGAAAGCAAAGAAGCCATCGAATTATTCCCAAACCAACCGGTTCCTTATTTGTACAATGGAGACATCTGTATTCGACTTAAGAAATATAAAGAGGCAGTAGAAGTGCTCACGGAAGGGAAAGAGTTTGTAATAAATAACAAACTTATTTTAACCCGTTTTTATTCATTGATTGGAGATGCTCAAAATTACTTAAAAAACAATGAAGCTTCCGATCAAGCGTTTGATAAGGCATTGGAAGTCGACCCGAACAATGTCACTGTGCTAAACAATTATGCATATTACTTATCATTGAGAAAGGTAAATTTGGAAAAGGCAGAATCAATGTCGAAAAGAAGTAATGAGTTAGAACCCAATAATAATTCATATCAGGATACGTATGGTTGGATATTATTTCAATCAAATAAGTTTGACGATGCTAAAGTATGGGTGGGTAAAGCTATCGAAAATGGTGGAAGGGGAAACGGAACCTTACTCGAACATTATGGAGATGTATTGTTTAAACTTGGTGAAGTAGAGAATGCAGTAAAGTATTGGATGGATGCAAAAAAGGCAGGAGGTGCATCAGAATTAATTGACAAAAAAATTGGGGACAAAAAGATATATTAAAAATCGTTTTCCTATTTCACGATTCTTTTTGTTTCAAAAAGAACCTTGGTTGTTGTTGATTTGCGTTTCGTTGTTCACTTTTTCTTCCTGTAAAAATCAACAAAAGTTAATAACACTGAATAATGGCAAATGTCTTTTGGATTACAAAAACGCGAAGACACTTTCCGCAAAACTTAAAGCAAATGAATTCCGCTTTAATAAACTGAATGCAAAACTTTCTGTAGAGTCTTTAATTGATAGCTCTTCCAATTCATTCACAATAAATTTAAAAATGAAAAAGGATAGCATCATTTGGATGTCTATTTCTAAATTCGGTATCGAAGGTGCGCGCGTTATGATTACAAGGGATTCTGTTCAACTCACCATTAGTTTTGGAGAAAAGAAATACTTCAAAGGCGATTTTTCATACATCAGTAAACTATTGAATACCGATTTGGATTTCGAAATTGTTCAATCGCTTTTGATTGGGAATAGTGTTGAGTTTTATGACGAGGATAGTAAATTAAAACCAGGAACAACCAACTGTCAATATACTTTAGGAACAATAAGAAAACGTAAGTTAAGAAGAGTGATGGAAAAAGGAAAAGATTTGAAAGAGTCTGCTCAAAGTATATACATGATTCCCGAAACATTCAAAATATCTCGAATATTATTTTATGAATTTAATCCAGATAGAAATTTAGATGTTCAGTATGGAGATTACACTAAAATAGATTCCCTTCAATTTTTTCCACTAAAAATGAATTTAAATTTTAGAGGGACTAAAAATATATCAATAGATATTAGTTATACCAAAACCTCGTTGGAGCAAGATCAAAGTTTCCCATTTAAAATCCCTTCTGACTATGAGCAAATTGTTTATTAATAGGGGAAATCGATGTTTAGTGTTTTTTTTATTTCTCGGGTTTATCCTGATGCATACAAATATTAGCTTCGCTCAAAAACAGACGAAAAAGGATTTAGAAAACAAAAAGAAACAATTGCAAAAAGAGATTGAGAACACTAATCAATTGCTTTCAGAAACAAAAAAGAACAAAAAGCTTTCACTAAATCAATTGGTAATGCTTAATAAGAAGATTAGTGCCCGCGAAGAATTAATCGCTACCATTAACAAAGAAATTTCCGATTTGAATTACCAAATCAATGATAGCAATGAATCTATCAAGGTGCTTCAGAATGACCTTACCAAACTAAAAAACGAATATGCAAAGATGATTTATTATGCATACAAGAATCAAGATGCATATAGTCGATTAATGTTTGTATTTGCCGCAAGAGATTTCGAACAAGCATTTTTACGACTAAAATATTTTCAACAATATAGTGAATACCGACACAAACAAGCTGAGCGCATTTTGAGTACTAAAAAAACATTGAACGAAAAAGTACAAGATTTAGAAAGTAAAAAAACAGATAAGCATGTTTTGTTAGGCAGCCAAGAAAATGAAAAAAACAATCTCACCTCTGAAAAAAGTGAGAAAGAGCAAGTGTTCTCTCAGCTACAGGATCAAGAAAGCAAATTGAAGCGAGATTTAGAAAAGAAAAAGAAAGACGCAAAAGAGTTGCAACAAGCTATTCAACGCGTTATTGCAAAGGAACTCGAGAAAGCCCAAAAAGATGCGGAGACAGCAAATCAACCTAAACCACAAAAATTAACCCTTACTCCCGAGTCACAACAACTCTCAAATTCATTTGCAAGTAATAGAGGAAAGTTGCCATGGCCAGTAGCAAAGGGAATTATTAGTGAACGATTTGGAGTGCATCCGCATCCATTAATGCCAAATATTGATATCAATAACAATGGGGTAGATATTTCAACAAGTGCAGGTTCTCTAACACGGGCAGTATTCGATGGTGAAGTAAAAGCAGTGGTTAATATGCCTGGTGCAGGTCAATTTATTTTAATACGTCACGGTGAATTCTTGACTATATATTCTAACCTTAAAGACGTTTATGTCAAAGTTGGTGACAAAGTAAAAACTAAACAGAATATAGGATCAATTGTTTATGACGAAGATGATTCGAAAACACTTCTTCATTTCGAGGTTTGGAAAGGACAAACTAAAATGGATCCAGAGGACTGGCTTTATAAGAACAATTAGTTATTGAATAACCAAAAACAAAAAAAGCCCTTACGGGCTTTTTTTGTTACAATAACGTTTAACACGTTATTATTTTTTCTCAGCTGGTTTTGCTTCTTCTTTTTTAGAGTCAGCTTTTTTAGCATCCGCTTTTTTAGCATCATCTTTTTTAGCGTCATCTTTTTTAGCAGGTGCTTCTTTTTTAGCATCTTCTTTTTTAGCAGCTTTTGCATCATTTTGAGCAACTCCAGCAACTGTACTTAATGCAAATACTGCACAAGCAACTAAGGTCATTGTTTTTTTCATTGTAATGTTTTTTTAAATTATTTGTTTAATGAATGAATTATGAAGTAAAAGTAGTCTAATTTCGCACCGAAAAATCAAGTTTACAGGAGTTTAACATTTTTTAATAATTCAAGATTCCTCCAACGGAATGAATTGTAAGCTTCTTTTTATCACTCTTTTCTACTCTTCCAATTATTTTTGCATCTACATCAAAAGATTTTGAAATCGAGATGATATCGCCTGCTATTGCTGCTCGTACATATAGTTCCATACGATGTCCCATGTTAAAAACTTGATACATTTCTTTCCAATCTGTTCCACTTTGTTGCTTTATCAGGTCGAATAAAACCGGCACAGGAAATAAGTTGTCTTTAATAATATGCAAGTTGTTGATGAAGTGAAGTATTTTTGTTTGCCCTCCACCACTGCAGTGAACTATTCCGTGTATTTCAGCACGATATTTATCTAGTACTGATTTGATGATTGGAGCATAAGTTCTTGTTGGTGAAAGCACAAGTTTACCCGCAGTCACAAATTCTTCCACTTGCGATTCTGTTTTTATTCTATCTTTGAGATTAATATTTCCTGAATAAACAAGATCTTTAGGTACTGAAGAATCAAAGGTTTCTGGATATTTGCTGGCAAGAGATTTATCAAACACATCATGACGTGCTGAAGTTAAACCATTGCTTCCCATTCCTCCATTATACTCTGTTTCGTATGTCGATTGACCATAAGAAGCTAAACCAATTATTACATCTCCTTCCGCAATATTAGCATTATCTATCACCTCACTTCTTTTCATTCTGCATACCACCGTTGAATCAACAATAATGGTACGAACAAGGTCTCCAACATCAGCAGTTTCTCCTCCTGTCGAATGAATTCCAATACCGTATTCTCTTAACTTTTCTAGTATACCTTCTGTTCCATTTATTAATTCTGAAATAACTTCACCAGGTATCAAATTTTTGTTTCTCCCAATAGTGGATGAAAGCAAGATGTTGTCAATAGCTCCTACACACAATAAATCATCTGTATTCATCACAATAGCATCTTGAGCGATTCCTTTCCATACCGATAAATCACCAGTTTCTTTCCAGTAAGCATACGCCAAAGAAGATTTAGTGCCTGCTCCATCGGCATGCATCACGATGCAATACTTTTCATCTCCACTTAGGTAGTCAGGAACTATTTTACAAAATGCTCTTGGGAATAATCCTTTATCTATTTTCGAAATAGCATCATGAACGTCCTCTTTCGATGCTGACACTCCTCGTAAATTGTATCTATTATCTTTACTCATATTTTTATAAAAAAACATCCCGTCCCGATTACAATCAGGACGGGATGTTTACTGTTAGTGAATAACTAATAACTATTCATCATCATCTTCTTTCTTGGCGTCTTTTTTAGGCTCTTCTTTTGGAGCATTAGGATTTACATAATCCTTACGAAGAACAGAGAAAACGGTACGTCTGTTTTTCTGCATCAATGCTTCGTATTCTTCCTTCGACTTTCCTTTTGAAATATTGTCAATGTATTTTTGAGTGAGTGTATAAAGTACTTTTCCTGTAGAATCTTTAACTTCTAATGGACGCGAAGCAGCATAACCTTTAGGAACCATACGCTCGGTTGGAATTCCTTTCGAAACCAAATAATCAACACAAGCTTTAGCACGATTCTCAGACAACTCTTGGTTTTTCTTTGGATCTCTATAATCGGTGTGTGCACTTAACTCAATAACCAATGTAGGATTATCAATCAAAGTTTGATATAAGAAATCCAATGAATCTTTTGACTCAGGGCGTAAATCGTATTTTGCTAAGTCGAAGAGTACATCAGGGAAACGAATCTCTCTTTCAATAGGAACTAAACAAAAATCATGTTTGAAAGTTTTTGCTTCTTCAACGCCTACAGTTGTTTCTTTTGCTTTGTCCGAACTATTTAAGAAGCCTAATGGTGCTAATTGTGTTTTTACATCTGGCCCTACAGAGGTAGAGATAATGTAAGAAGTACCCGGATTGATAAAACGGTCTTGACCATTTTCAGCAAATTTATAGTATCCTGCGGCATCTGTTTTAGCTTCTACCGAAGAACCATCAGAACCAACAAGTTTTATAGTAACGTTTGGAACAGTTTCTTTGAATTTACAATCAGTAACAACTCCTTCAATTGTAAACAACAACGGAGGTAATACAAACTGCCAAATATCATCTTTTCCTTTTGTTCCTTCACGGTTGGATGATAAATAACCTCTTTCTTTTTTACCTTCGAAAATAATTCCGAAGTCATCTGCTGCAGAGTTGATAGGGTATTTCATATTGGTAACATTAGCCCATTGGTCTTCTCCTTTTTTCTCTGCTTTAAAGATATCCAATCCTCCCATTCCTAAATGTCCGTCTGATGAGAAATATAAAGTTCCATCTTCGTGAATGTATGGCCAAACATCGTTCCCTGGAGTATTAATATTAGGACCTAAGTTAGTTGGTGTTGCCCATTTTTTATTTTTTTTGTCGTATTTCGACATCCAAATGTCATTTCCTCCTTGTCCTCCAGGCATATTCGAACAGAAAAACAAAGTTGTCCCATCGGCTGAGATCGAAGGTGCTGCATATTTAATAGAATCGTTATCGCAAAAAGAGAGCTTTTCAGCTTCTCCCCATGTTGTTCCTTTTTTAGTAGAAACCCATATTTGGTTATAAGTTATTTTTTTGCTATCGGTCAAACATCTAGTGAAAAACATCATGTCTCCTTTTTTGGTAAGCGATGGCGTTCCTTCATTATCCTTTGTGTTTACACCACCATCCAATGAAACTGGTGTACTCCATTTTGCATTTTTATCCATCGAAGTTTGGAAAATATCACTATAGTTTTCTCCTATGGTTGGATCTTCTGAACTTCCTGTTCCACCTGGACGCATCGAAGTAAAGTATAATTTATTAAATTTCTTATCAGCATAAGCTGGGGCGAAATCAGGATCTTTGGTGTTAATTTGAACCATGTTCTCCACTTTATAACGTGTAGGTTTATCTTTCCATTGTTGAGCCAACTCGCAAGATTTTGCACCGTCTTTTCCCTTTTGGTCCGAAGGGTTTGCTTTCTGATAGTTTTTGTATTCTATCAATGCTTCGTTGTATTTTTCTTGTGCTTTTTTAGCTTCGGCCAAGTGTAATATCGCTACTGCGTCTGGATAATTTGCTTTCACGGCCTTTGTATACCATTGCTCTGCTTGTTTGTTGTCTCCAATCAAACGATAGCATTCGGCAGTCATAAAAATAATCTTTGCCTTTTCTTCTTTCTTCTTTGCCTTTTCGTATGCTTTCTTGTAAAGCTCAATCGAATTGAAATATTCCATGCTTGCAAATGCTTTCGCAGCTTCAGTAGAATAATTCTTTTGGGCTTTTACACCAGTTGATAATAAAAGGGCTACCGCCATCGCAGTAGTAATTTTTGTAAGTATCCTCATAACAGTTTTTAATTATTTTTTACTGATTAATGGGTGCTAAAATAAATAAATAATCTATTCAAAGGCTTTTTTTTTTACTTTATATTGAATACACCTACTCGCAAAAAGTAAAAATCCCTGCAAACATCATGTTTACAGGGACTATTTACCTTCATAGTGTTATTTCGTAAATAATAACTCTCTATACTTTGGAAGTGGCCAACTCTCATCATCCACAATCAATTCTAATTTATCAACGTGATAGCGGATAGTATCAAAATACGATTTCACTTTATTGCAGTATTCCGAAGCTTGTTGCTCCACATCGGTGATAACATTTGCTTTTTTCCTCGCTTCGGTCATCTCGTCTACTTTTGTTTTGATGATGTTGATGTGTTCCGAAATCTCCGTAATCATTTCTAATTGTATCTCTGCGTTTTTCTTGAAATCAGCAGCATTCATTATTTCCTTTAATCCTTTTACATTTTCTATCAACGAACTTTGATATTTAATGGCTGTAGGTATAATGTGGTTCCAAGCTAAGTCGGCCATCACGCGCGATTCTATTTGTATCTTCTTAGTATAAGTTTCTAAATAGATATCGTAACGAGCATGTTGTTCTCTATCATTCATGATGTGATTGCGCACAAAAATGTTCAACGTGTTGGTTGATACAAACGCTTTTAATGCTTCTGGGGTGGTTTTGAAGTTTGATAAGCCTCTTTTTTCTGCCTCTTTCACCCATTCTTCTCCATATCCGTTGCCTTCGAATCTTATTTTTTTCGAATCGATGATGCATTTTCTGAGTATTTGGAAAATAGCTTCATCTTTTTCTACATTCTTTGCTATCAAATCATCTACTTCGCGCTTGAATTTGATTAATTGATGTGCAACAATGCCATTAAGCACTGTCATTGGTCCAGCACAGTTGGCCGATGAGCCTACTGCACGAAACTCAAACTTGTTTCCTGTGAAAGCAAATGGCGAAGTACGGTTTCTATCGGTATTGTCCAACAAGATATCAGGTATTTTTCCAACGCCTAGTTTCAATGCTGTTTTTTCGTCAGGACTCATTTTGCCTGTTTTCACTTTTCTTTCCAATTCATCCAACACATTCGATAATTGTGTTCCTAAAAACACCGACATGATGGCTGGTGGTGCCTCGTTAGCCCCTAATCTGTGGTCGTTATTGGCCGAAGCGATACAAGCACGTAACAAATCGGCATTGTCGTGAACAGCTTTTACCGTATTAATAAAGAAAGTTAAAAACTGAAGGTTGGTTTTTGGCGTTTTTCCTGGACTCAATAAGTTTTTACCTGTATTGGTACTCATGCTCCAGTTGTTGTGTTTACCACTTCCGTTTACTCCGGCAAATGGTTTTTCGTGAAGCAACACTCTGAAGTTGTGTCTGCGCGCCACTTTCTCCATTACGTCCATCAACAATTGATTATGGTCCACCGCAAGGTTACATTCCTCAAACACAGGTGCACATTCAAATTGGTTTGGCGCCACTTCGTTGTGACGTGTCTTAATAGGTATCCCCAATTTCAACGATTCGATTTCGAAATCGCGCATAAATGCGGTAGCACGGTCAGGTATGGAACCAAAATAGTGATCGTCTAACTGTTGTCCCTTTGCTGGTGCGTGACCAAACAGCGCTCTGCCCGTCATTGCCAAATCAGGACGTGCCATGAACAAAGCTTCGTCAACCAAAAAATATTCTTGTTCCCAACCTAAGGTTGCAATTACCTTTGTTACGTTTTTATCGAAATACTGACATACATCTACGGCCGCTTTGTCCAACACATTCAAGGCTTTTAACAAAGGTGTTTTGAAATCGAGCGCTTCTCCGGTGTACGATACAAATATAGTAGGGATACACAATGTTTTTCCCATTACAAATGCTGGCGAAGTAGGGTCCCAAGCGGTATATCCACGTGCTTCGAACGTATTTCTAATACCTCCATTCGGAAAACTAGATGCATCAGGCTCTTGTTGCACCAATTGGCCTCCTCCAAAGCGTTCGATGGCTCTTCCGCCTTCGGTAGGTTCAAAAAAAGCATCATGTTTTTCGGCTGTAGTGCCTGTTAATGGTTGAAACCAGTGGGTATAGTGAGTTGCTCCTTTGGCATTGGCCCATGCTTTCATGGCTGCTGCCACTTGGTCGGCCATTTTGCGTTCTATCTGTGTGCCGTGCTCCATGGCTGCCATCACGCTTTTAAACGCTTCGTCCGACAAATACTCGCGCATGGCATCAATGCCAAATACGTTTTCGCCAAAAAATTCCGATACCTTGGCGCTCGGAAGGGTTACATTTACTGGTACTCGCGATAGTACCGTTTCTAGTGCTTTAAATCTGTGAAATGCCATAAGATTGTGTTTTTTGAATTATTGAACTTTATTTTTCGACACAAAGGTATGTTTTTTGGTATACGTACTCGCCTTTTTTTGCAAAATATTTATCAACAGGTGTTAAAAAGAGGGGGTAAGTTTCAAAATATTCACTATTTATGGTTTTTATATGAAAATAAATGGGGGTGAACTGCTAATAAGTGAAAACAGAGTTTGGAAGCAAAAAGGCGATGGCAACTTTTTTTTCGCATACTTTTTTCTTTTTTACTCCCCCTAAAAGAGGGGGTGAACCGAAAAAAAGTAGAAGATTTGATGAATGACCTTCATTTTTATGATAACGAACAGGGTTGATAACGAAGCATGGCATTTCTTCATTCGGTTTATGATAAATATCGGAATTTCTTCATTCGGTTTTTGCCCTTTCAGGGAAAAGAGGAACGAAAGCTATTTGGCTTTTATTGTTTTTTAATTAAATTTGAACGAAATGTTGGGTTATTTTATTGAAATGATGAAAAACATCAGCATTATTTTCAAAATAATTAGAAAAATGATAATGATTCATCATGAAATGAATATAAAACATCAGTTATTGACTCGAAATTATAAATAATTGACAGTATTTCATCTAAAAACATTAATTTTACTTATAATTTGAATTATAAATGATAATTATTGATGCATTTCTATTGAATTATTGATTATTCATCATATTATTCTTTCAAAAAATCATTAAAATTGAACCAAAACCAACAAAAATGTGTGAAATCATCAAAATATTTATCCCATTTCATTAAAAATTTTGACCACGGAAGCCTAAATTTTGACCATTTTTCGTAAAATTCTGACCATGATTTCAAGAATTACTACCACGTTTCCCAAAATTCTGACCATGATTTCAAGAATTACTACCATGATTCTTAAAATTACTACCACGTTTTTAAGAATTACTACCATGATTCTCAATTTTTCTTGACAAAATTCCCCCTCGCCCTCGTTTATAAAGAGGGCGCACTAGAAATGCGTTTTTAACGCATACACGTCTTTCTAGTGCCCATTGTCCCAATCGTCTTTTCCCATCCCTTTTTCACGTTTATCCCCCTCTTCGTGCGGAAAGGGGATTAAGGGGAGAGGTCATTTACCTCCAACCTCCGCCCAAAACTTTGTAAATATTAACGGTTGCTATTTGTTGGCGTTTGTTTGCATCTATTAATTCAAGTTGTGTTTGCAGGGCATTTTGCTGTGCAAACAATACTTCCAAATACGTTGCTTTTGTTGATTTAAATAGATCTGTTGATGTTTGAACAGATTTCGTTAGACAAACGCTTTGTTGTTTTTTAAGTGCATTGATTTGCTTTAAATTTTCTAGGTTCGAAAGTTGATTTGCTACTTCTAAATAGGCATTTAATATTGTTTGTTGATAGTTATACATTGCCGAAAGTTGGCTTGCTTTTGCGTTGTAGAACTTGGCCTTTAATGCGCTTCTGTTTATCAGCGGAGCCACTAAAGTGCCTAATGCAGAATAGGCTAAAGATGCGGGTGTAGTGAATAAAAATTCAGGATTGAATGCCTGAAAGCCAATGCCAGCTGTTATGTTAAGATTTGGAAAAAATGCTGCTTTTGCAGATTTTAAATCAAACTTGGTGGCTTGTACCATTAGTTCCGATTCGCGAATATCGGGTCGGTTTTGAAGTAGTTGCGAAGGAATACCAGCTGCAATTTGTGCAGGAATTTCTTTATACAGAATTTCTTTTTGCCTTGGTATTTCTTGCGGATAGCGTGCTAAAAGAAAGTTGATTTTATTTTCGGTTTCTGCGATTTGTTGCAAGGTTTCTTTTTCCAATATTTCTGCATTTAATAATTGTGCGTTAAATTGCTCTATCGCGAATTCGTTTGCACGTCCTGCTTCTTTCTGCATTGTTATTACATCAACAGCTTCCTGTTGTTTGGTAATGGTTTGGCGGATTATATCCAATTGATTATCTAAAGCAATGAGTTCGTAATAGGTTATTGCTACATCTGAAATCAAAGATGTAAGAACAAATTTTGTTCCTTCTAATGTTGAAAGATAGTTTGCAACTGCTCCTCTTCGTTGGTTTCGAAGCTTTCCCCAAATATCTATCTCCCAAGATGATTGTAAACCTAAATAAATATCGGGTAGAACTTCGGGAATGATATGCCCGTCCTTAATTTCAAGTCCGTTGTTTCCTGCACCGTTCATAGTGTATAGCCCGAACTTGTCAACTCCTGCCGATGCGCCCAAGTTAACTTCTGGAAACAATGCCCCTTTGGCATACTTTACATTTGAGCGTGATATTTGAATTCGCTGTAAAGCAATTTGTAAATCAAGGTTATTGTTTATTGCAGAATCAATGAGTGTTGTTAAAAGTGTGTCAGCAAAATATTGCCGCCAATTGATGACAGCAATATTTGTGGTTTCTTTTCTCTCTTTAAATGTTTCAGGAATTTTCTTTTCTCTGATTGATAAATTTGTGTTCAACGTTTTACAACTGCTTATTACTATAAGCATTGCAAAAACCATTATTTTATATTGATTTTTATTTTTCATTTATGTTTAAATAATTTCGGTGAATGGTTCTTCTTCTATTTGCCCTTTTTTTAATTTTTCGGCAATGGTTGCAAATATTACATATAATCCAGGAATGATGATAATGCCAAATACCGTCCCGAATAGCATTCCCCCTGTTGCTGCTGCACCAATTGTTTTATTGCCTACTGCACCTGCACCGGTTGCAAACATTAAAGGAAGCAAACCTGCAATGAAGGCAAAGGACGTCATAAGAATAGGACGCAAACGAGTTTTAGCTCCTTCTATAGCTGCTTGAAACGGTGTCTTACCTTGCCTATGGCGTTGTGTGGCAAATTCTACAATAAGAATAGCGTTTTTACCTAATAACCCAATTAGCATAATCATCGCCACTTGTGCATAAATGTTATTTTCTAATCCAAAGATGGTGAGTAATAAGAATGCTCCAAAAATTCCTGTTGGTAATGAAAGTATAACAGGCAAGGGTAGTAGAAAACTTTCGTACTGTGCTGCTAATACCAAATAAACAAAGATAAGACAGATCAGAAAAATATAAATACCTTCATTACCCGAATTTACTTCATCTCGTGAAATACCCGCCCAATCAATATCATAGCCACGTGGTAGTTTTTCTTTCGCAACATTTTGAACCACTTTTAAAACCGTTCCACTACTTATGCCCGCTTTCCCTTCTCCGTTTAGTTCAGCGGAAGGAAACATATTGTAGCGTGTTATCTGGTCGACTCCGTATGATTTCTCAACAGTCAGAAATGCTGACATTGGCACCATTTCCTCATTGTCGTTCTTTACATATAATTTTAAAATGTCATTCGGTAATGCCCTGTATTCGGGCGAAGCCTGCACCATTACTTTATACATTTGTCCAAAGCGAATAAAATTGGTAGCATATTCACTTCCCAAAAGCGTTTGTAGCGAACTCATTGCATTGCTCGCTGTCACACCTTTTTGCGCTGCTTTGTCCATGTCAAATCGTAAAAGATATTGCGGATAGTTTGCATCAAAGATGGTGAAAGCACTTGCTATTTCGGGCTGTGCTTTGAGGTCTGAGATAAATTGCTTCACCACCATTTCCATTTTTTTGAAATCACCGTCTCCGGTTTTATCTATCAAGCGCAATTCGAAACCGTCAGCATTTCCATAACCAGGCACCGCGGGAGGAGGAAAAAATTCTATCTCAGCATCTTTTATGTGCTTTGTTTTTTCTTCCAGTATTTCCATTACATCTGCCACCGATTGATTTCGTTTGTTCCAAGGTTTCAAGTTTACTAGCACAGTTCCATAAGTTGCACCTGTACCATCCGAAAGAATATTTGTTCCTGCAAGTGTCGAAACACTCTCCACTGCATCTATTCCGTTGCTGCTTTCTTTCTGAATTGCATTTACCACTTCCTTGGTTCGTTCTAACGTAGCGCCTGACGGAGTGGTAACGCTTACGTAAAAAGTTCCTTGATCCTCGTTGGGGATAAAACCGGATGGTACTATTTTGCCCAAAATACCTGTGGCAATGCAAAAGATAAGGAGGATACCGTAAGTAATTACTCGTTTGTTTGCAATCTTTGTAAGCAGATTTTTGTATTTGTCTTCTAAACCAAAATACCATTTATTAAAACCATTGAAGTATTTTGAAAAGAAGGTTTTCTTTTTCTCTTCTCCATAATGATTTTTTAAAATAATTCCGCATAAGGCAGGTGTTAACGTAAGTGCTACAATACCTGATAATATAATGGCTATCGCCATAGTTAATGAAAACTGGCGATAAAATATTCCTGAAGGTCCACTCATAAATGCAACGGGAATAAACACAGCAGTCATTACTAACGTAATGGCAATGATAGCTCCACTGATTTCTTTCATGGCCTGTTCGGTAGCTTTCATAGCAGAAATTTTCGAATGTTCCATTTTAGCATGAACGGCTTCTACCACTACAATCGCATTGTCTACCACTATACCTATTGATAATACTAAAGCAAATAAAGTAATTAGGTTTAATGAAAAACCTAAAAACTGAATAAAGAATAAGGTACCCACAAGCGATACAGGTACAGCCAATGCTGGGATTAAGGTGGAGCGCCAATCTTGCAAGAAAATAAACACTACAAATGCAACTAAAAGAAATGCCTCAATCAATGTTTTGATAACTTCGTGAACAGAAGCATCTAAAAACCGAGAAACATCGTAGCTCACCTCATAATCCATTCCTTTGAGAAACATTTTTTCTTTTAGTTCGGCCAATCGTTTTTTTATGTTAGCAATTACTTCGCTTGCATTGGAGCCAGGCAATTGTTTCAAAGCTATGGCAGCGCATGGTTTGCCGTTTAGCTTGGCTTCCACATCAAAATAAGTTGTTCCAAATTCAACATCGGCTACATCTTCTATTTTTAAAAGTTTTCCTTCTTTGGTAGCTTTTATCGGGATACTTTCATATTGTTCCTTCGTGTTTAATTTACCAGTATATTTAATGGTGTATTGCAGTGCCTGTCCTTTTTTATCTGAGCTTTCTCCAATTTTTCCTGGGGCAGCTTCTAAGTTTTGTTCTTCCAATGCCTTCATCACATCATCCGCAGAAATATTGTAGGTAAGCATTTTGTCGGGCTTGAGCCAAATGCGCATTGCGTATTCCTTCGCTCCCAAAATATCTGCAAAACCTACTCCTTTGATACGTTTTAGTTCTGCAAGAATATTGATGTCAGCAAAATTGTAAAGAAATTTTTCGTCAATAGTTGGGTCGGTGCTGTATATGTTGAGATACATCAACATCGCGTTTTCTTCTTTCGCTATCTTCACTCCGTTTTTTATTACTTCTTGAGGTAGTTCACCCATTACAGCATTCACCCGATTCTGAACGTTAACGCCTGCAATGTCAGGATTAGTGCCTATTTCAAAAAGTATCTGAACAACTCCAACACCATCATTCCCTGCATCACTACTCATATACTTCATTCCGGGCACCCCATTGATGGCTCTTTCAAGCGGAACTATGGCTGCTTTGGTTACTGTTTCTGCATTTGCTCCCGTGTATTCCACGGTCACATTTACTTCCGGTGGTGCAATGCTTGGGAACTGTGCCATCGGCAAACTAAAGATTGCCAATACTCCCAACAACAAAATAATTACTGAAATCACAATTGATAAAATAGGGCGGTGTATAAATCTTCCTGTCATAATCAATTAATTTTGGCGTTAACGATTTGAGGAAACAAAGTCTTTTCAGGAACAATTACATCTCCTTCTTTTACCCGCTGAATTCCTTCATATATAAATTTGTCGGTGGCCGATAAGCCCGAAGTAATTACATATAATTGTTGCAAACGAACCGTAGGGACTACTTTTCGTAATTGTACCGTGTTCTGTTTGTCCACCACATACACATACGTGTTTTCCTGCACTTCAAATGTCGATTTTTGAGGAATAAGCATAGCGTTTTTTAATTCTGCTTTTACCAACACTTTACCGCTACTGCCGTGTTTTAAAATTTGATTCGGATTTGGAAACTTTGCACGAAAAGCAATAGTGCCTGTACTCTTGTCGAACTCGCTTTCTATAGTTTCTATTTTCCCTTTTTGATTGTACAATTCCCCGTTTGCCAACCTTAGCGATACTTCCTTTTGTTTTCCTTGCTCTGCGGTCACCACATATTCCAAATAATCTTTTTCTGAAACATGAAAATAAGCATACACTTCTTTGTTATTCGATATCACAGTAAGCAAAGTTCCCTCTTCCACCAAACTTCCAATTTTATTCGGAATCCGATTGATAATACCATCAAAAGGGGCTTTTATTTCTGCAAACGAAAGATTCAGCATCGCTTGTGCTTCGTCCGATTTCGCTTCGTCCACCTTCGCTTTCATTGCATCCACCTTGGCTTTTATCATCTCCAGTTCGGGCTTTGCAACAATTTTCTTTTCAAATAGATTTTGCGCATTATCCAATTCTATTTCTGACGATTTTAAATCTGCCATTACACTTTTCAACGTAGCCTTTGTTTTTAGCAAATTCTGTTCATACTCCGCGCTACTTATCGTAAACATTACTTGCCCCTGTCTTACAGTTTGCCCTTCGTCCACGTTTATAGTTTCTATAAATCCTTTTATGCGGGTTCTTATTTCTACATTTTGCAGCGCATTTATTTCGGCCACATATTCGTTCTCATAAGTAGTGTCCATTACCATCGGACTCACTACCTGAAATTTATTTTCGGTTTGGTTTTTTATACTTGTTGAGCAAGACGCTAAAAGCAACATAGCACCAATGCTCAAAAGCAATGTGTTTTTTTTCATTGTTTTGATTTTAATTGTTATTGAGTAAAATTGGAATCAGGCCAAATGCCCGTGCAGTGCCAAGCCCTGATGAGGGTTAGCACTTATAAGTAAGAAATAAAACTAAGCTTTTGGTGGTCGCGGAGGCAGTTGCGGACGAAACTGCTCGTAATTATCTTCTCTGTAAATCGAATACTTGATAGAAGTACAAGGGATGTTACTAATGGTCAACTGTAAAGTATGGTGATGATAATAAAAGTCGACATCTTTTTTTAGGTCCGAAGCACCACCATCATCGTCATCATCCTGCTCCGGTATGGCATCATTAATATTAAATACTTTCTCGAGGATAATTTCTGCTATACTTTCCATATCGTTATAGCTCAAATCTTCTGCCACATCTTGCGGTTGCGGGTCGGGAGTGTCCACACTACAATTTAGAATAATCAATGCCATCACAAACCACAGAATACGCAATGAGATATGTTCTCTAATAAATTTCATTTTCGGGGCAAAGATAATAAATCTTTTTAGTTCAGTTCGTAGGTTTCATTCTGCCCCCTCGCCCTCGTTTGTAACCTAGGCATTCAAATATTACCTTTTACCAACAATGTCAATGCCTGAAATACGTTGACCGCTTTTTCCTAAAAAAAGAGAAAAAAATG
>JBAXQU010000017.1:0-47109 GCA_037131555.1 Bacteroidota bacterium | reverse complement strand
AACACTCATTGCTGCAATGTAAACACTCATTGCTGCAATGTAAACACTCATTGCTACAATGTAAACACTCATTGATGCGATGTAAACACTCATTGCTGCACTGTCAACGCTCATTGCTGCAATGTCATCACTTCCTGCATCAATATGTGTTTTTCACTATCTCCTTTATCCTTTTCGTGCTTCATCGAACGTTTACAAAGCCTTGTAATACGCCCTATTTGCAAGCATTACGCTGTATTTTGCAGGCTTAAAAGCTTGCATCAACCGCGTTTTTGGATATACTTACCGACAATTTTCAAAGAACGTTTCCGAAAACGACCAAAGCGTAACCATTGTTTGCTTTCGAATTTCTGATGGTAAAGTTAAATGACAAAAGTTTACAAAATTTCCCAAAAAGTGTACACCCCCATTTTGGCTACACGCTTTTAATGACGACATTTACAGCCGAAATGGGGGTGTACACTTTTATTGACGCTGAAGCAAAAAAATGACTTGTTCCACCGAAGAACAACCTAATTTCTCTCGGTAACTCAACTCCAAACGTTTTACTTTTTTGAGAGTAAAAAACAGTTTTTTGGGCAAATCATTGGGCGAGGTGCCATTCCAAAGCTCAAGGCAGCAGCTCACTTCGTCTTTCTCGAGGTTTTTAGCTTCCAAAAACTTAATGCGCTTTTTGGTTTCTTTGTCGGCTGGGCTTGGCAATTCAAGGGTATCGGGGTTGAACACCACCACCACCCTACAACCCGAATCCACATCAGCACGCAATCGCCTATCTTTCATCAAGGCTTTGGAAACAATGTCGCGAATCTTTCTGCCAGTTTCTTGTACATTGAACCGTTTGGCATGGCGCAATCCTTTCGCATCAGTTATCTGGCAAGTGCATTTAAAAATTTTCATAGCGTTTAATCTTTTTGAGTTAACGAAAAACTATGTATTCCACCCGAATGCTTCGTAGAGAAACATCCGTAAAATTACTAGTACAAAAATAAATACCTAAAACGAAAAAAAAAGGCCGATTGTGTGAACGGTAACATTTTGGGGGGTGAACGGTCATTTTTCTGAGTAAGCGGTAAATCCCAAACCCGAATTTCTTGCAAAAAACTGTTTTTCGGGAGGAGGAAGGTGGTGGGGAGGGTTTGATTAATAAAAATATTGATGTACTAATTTTACTAAATTTGGAGCAAGATAAATTGAAAGATAGTGTTGTAAAACATCTCCTTTATCCATACTATATATATGAAGCGCCATTATTATTCGGATACCATTACTAATTTTCTAAACACTTCTGTTTTAGAAATCATAGGTTCGTTAGCTTCAAATAGTGAGTTTGCCGATGAACAAACACAAAAAGAAGCTTGGAAACAACAAATACAAATTCTTTCGGATGTTTTAAAGCAACAAGAAGGGACAATATATTTTGAGTATTCCATTCCAAGGATGGGAAAAAGGATTGATGTTGTTCTCATTATTAATAATGTAATCTTTATTTTGGAATTCAAAGTAGGTGAAACTGAATATCTGCAAAGCGCCATAGACCAAGTTTGGGATTATGGTCTTGATTTAAAAAACTTTCATGAAACTAGTCACAATCAAATAATAGCACCTATTCTGATTGCCACAAAAGCTAAAATTACATACTCCGAAATTTCATATGTGCCAAACATTGATAATCTGTTTGTCCCAATAAAATCAAACGCTGACATGCTTGGTACAATTATTAATGCTGTCCTTATGTATTCAGAAGGAGAAAGTATTAATAGTAAGCTTTGGGAAGCAGGAAGATATGCACCAACGCCAACTATTATCGAAGCCGCAATGGCATTGTATAATGGCCATGCAGTTTCTGAAATTTCAAGAAGTGATGCATCAGCAAAAAACCTAACCGACACAAGCAAGGCAATAAGTGAAATAATTGCTTTATCAAAAGAAAATCATCAAAAGAGTATTTGTTTTATAACAGGAGTTCCTGGTGCAGGAAAAACGTTAGTTGGACTCAATATAGCAGCTAAACATTTTAATAAAGAAGAACGTTCTAGCACCGTTTTCCTTTCTGGCAATGGGCCTTTGGTTGCAATACTTCGCGAAGCTTTAACAAGAGATAAAGTAAAAAGAGAAAAAGAAAAAGGTAACAAAACGATTAGGAAAGGAATTGTGTTTAGTGCTGTGAAATCCGTTATACAAAATGTACATCACTTTAGAGATGAATGTTTGAAAGATATCGATGCTGCACCTTTTGAACATGTTACAATATTTGATGAAGCTCAAAGGGCTTGGGATTTATCCCAAACATCAAATTTTATGAAACGAAAAAAAGGTTATGCTGATTTTACACAATCAGAACCAAACTTTTTAATTTCATGTTTAGATAGACATAAAGATTGGGCAGTTATCATTTGTTTAGTTGGGGGTGGGCAAGAAATAAACACAGGAGAAGCTGGTATAAGTGAATGGATAGAGTCTCTAAACAAGTCATTTCCCGAATGGAATATATATGTTTCAGACCAATTAACGGACAGTGAATATGCGGCAGGAGAAGCATTGGAAATATTAAAACAACACAAAAATGTAATTCAAAAAAACGAACTTCATTTAGCTGTTTCCCTTCGTTCATTTCGAGCTAACAACTTATCATTGTTAGTGAAAAATATTCTCGATTTAGAAATTGATGACGCTAAAATTTGTTATCAAGCTTTACAAGAAAAATATCCGATTGTAATTACACGAGATTTGACGAAAGCAAAAATCTGGTTAAAGAAGAAGGCAAGAGGAACGGAAAGATATGGTATTGTTGTTTCTTCACAAGCACACCGTTTGAAACCATATGCAATAGATGTCAAGTCGCCAATGGACCCTATCCATTGGTTTTTAGATAGCAAGGAAGATGTGCGTTCGTCCTACTATTTGGAAGATGTTGCTACAGAATTTGACGTACAAGGATTAGAACTTGACTGGTCATGTGTAACATGGGATGGAGACTTTAGATATACACCGAATGGTTGGCAATCTTATTCATTTGTTGGAAGCAAATGGAATAATATACATAAAGAAGAAAGAAAAACCTATCTAAAAAACGCTTATAGAGTATTGTTGACTAGGGCTCGTCAAGGGATGGTAATTGTAGTTCCAACAGGCGATGCAGAAGACCCTACTCGTTCACCTAAATACTACAATTCCACATTTGAATATTTAAAAGGAATTGGATTAGAAGAAATATAAATCTTTTATTTTTGCAAAAAGAAATTAATCTTAACTCCAATCAAGATGAATACAATTAATGCAATTGATATACATTATTTAAGACCAAATCTCACCATTGAGTCGGTACTACTTTCCAATAAGGATAAAGAAAGAATGATATATATTTATAATTATCAAGGTTGGTTTTATAGAGTATTCGATAACATAATGGATGTGTTTAATTTTTTCAATCAAAAAACAGAAGCTTCCATTCATTTCGAAAATGAGGATGAACTCGATAATTATTTAAAACAATTATCCTTCTAATCAGGGTTTTCTTTTTATCAAAATTGTTCTTCTAACACAGATAATTGCAAATTTTGTTTAATAATTAAAGTTGTTTCTTCTTACCCTTCCCCCCACTCCCAAAAAAATATTTTAAAGAAATTTAGTGTCGAATTTTATTTTTCATTAATTTTGTTATCGGAAATTTATTTCATCGGGTTGGGTACACAGTAGGTGTAAAGTTATAGAACCTTGTATGGATGGTGAGGCATAAGTTTTGACGGTATTTCCACAAGTTTGTTTTTAGAATTTTTTTGAACACACAACAAATAAATGATAGACAATGGAACTCTACGACATCTTTAAGAACGGGGAATTTAAAGGCAATGCCCGTGGCGAATCGGCTCAAGAAGCCATCAAAAAGTATTTAATCGCTTCTTTCTATTTCTCGCACATGAAAGACAAAAAATTTGTGGCACAGTACACCGCCAAAATTGCACCCAAAGACCGCAAAATCACTTAATCATTTGTTGTTCATCACCTGCCTAGCACCTTGGCTATGCGGTTGTTTAGTGCAGCAGCTCTGCTTTGGCAAATGGTGTATGCATAAAAAGTAAGTTGTATTTATCTCCAATAAAATAGTATAAAACCAATGGCAAAAACAAAAATAAAACCAGACACAAGTACACCAAAAGATATAGAGGATGCCCTCGTACCACTATTTCTAGAGTACTTAGAAAAAGTAAATTGGCTGACTAAGTTCATGCCGACAATAGAAGATTACATAGAACAAAGAATAGATACCTACCATGCAATAATGTACAAAATGGCGAAGTATGCAAAACAACCGAATAGCGTCACCAACAAAATGCTTCTGGGCGAATCGGTTTCAGAAAAAGAGCTGAATAAATACGTTTCGAAGATAGAAATGGCAAAGCTCACTTCAGATCCGATTGAATACTTTACTTATCAATACGTCATAAGATTTATTGCTGTCACTAGTATAATTGCACGCTTTGAAAATTATTTAGTCTTTGATATGGATGGTTCGGTTAAATCTAAAGATTTAAAAAAGGAGAAATCGGATTTTGCTGCAATAGAAAAGCAAATGCAAACACAATTAACGAAATTAGCATATTGGGAGCAAAGTTCTAAATACGTTGAAAAAATATTAAAAAACAACAATGAGGATGTGGAAGAATTTTGCGAGTTTTTACCATTGCTCGAAACTAAGAAATACGAATTGCAATTTTGTTTCGAAGAAAGGTAAAGGGCCGATTATAATTTTTCGTTTTCTTTCAACACCCTTTCCAAAGCAGGCATAGATACATGTCCGTTGGCTTCAATAAGAAAAGGAATACGCAAATTGTCGATATTTTTTCGCAACCATTCGTCTTTTTTCTGCCAATCCGAAAAGGTATCGTTGCTCACAATCACACATTTGTTTCGTCTCACGGCTTTCAACAAAAACTCATCGGCTTGTGTCTTCGAAGGCGATTCGTAATACTCGGCCAATCGTTTTATTTGATGCAATTCGTCTTTATCATCTTTCACATGGTGCCTTAGCGAAGCATCGGCAATAACAACGATGTCGGTAAATTTCCAAATAGCTAGTTCTTGCACCAACATGCGAATGTTTTTGTAAAGCGGAGCACGCGTTTTATCGGTTCGGCTGTTGTAAGCCACATTGCTTGCATCCACATATACTTTTGTTTTTATCAATCTAAATATTTCGAACTGTTTCATTTGTTCGCTGTAGGTTCCTATCTTTTTAATGTCTTCGCTTGTTTTCAGATAGTCGATTAATTTTTGTTCGGTATCAATGCCTCGTGAGTACCAAAGTGGCAAATGGGTTTGCATATCGCTGCCCTGGAAAGTACGTTTGTAGCGTTCTTGTTCTTTGCCCAGTATCTCGAACAATTCGCCTATCGCAAACTTTTTACCATTGTCGTATTCGCGCAATAGCATGATTAAATGATGCTGGTCGAAACAGAGGTTTTTGTAATTGCCCGATTTAAGCAGGCGATAATCATCCAGCTCTTTTTTGTTGGCCATTCTTTTTTCGCAAGCCAACTCGTAATCCGATGGTAAAGTAAATCCTTTGGTTACAGCATCGAAATAATCATTTGACGATTTGAAACCTTTCGAAGTAGCCTCCACATAAATGGTTTTTTCGGGATAACCCAAATCATACGCTTTCTCGAACTCTTGGTAATTCTCGAAACCTTTTGATAAGGCGAATTCGCAAATACTTATAGGGCTTTCGGTTTTATCTTCGGGTATCAATGTGCGAGGAATGGTTTTGTACTTTTCGTTTTTCTTTACAAAGACATCGAAATTTTTTACATACCCTTTAGCTTTGGCAAAGTCGAAATCTTCGCGATTGCCTTTGCCATCACCCGTGCTTTTGTGATGTTTGTATTCTTCGTACAAATCGAAACCCGCTGCTGCCGCATCGTAATACTCGGTAGCTGTGGGGAATTTTTTTTCGATGGCATGATAATAGTCTTCCAAGAAAATAAACTCATGAGCTTTGATGCTATAAGCCACACTGTGTAGCGGGAAAAAGAAATCGGAAGGTTTATCTTCTTTTTTCAATACGCCTAAACGAAACACAAATTTCACATGATTGGCTTCGGCCAATCGAACAAGTCCTATTACATCGTTCACCTCTATAGAGGGCAATCCCGAAAACTTCTCGACATCGATGTATTCAAATTTTTTACTCATCTTGTTTAGTATTAATTTTTGATTTTATGTTATCTAATATCATCTACCGGTTTCATGTACATGAATAAACGTGAATTCTTAAGATTTATTTTGTTGCTCAATTGTTCGCGTGAATACAGTTCGGTAGTTTCCGACACGATGCCTAGCTTACGGAAAAACCAAAGCAGGGTATCTATTGAAGTGATGCCAATGTATACGTTGTATCGCAGGGTATGTCTTTTGTCTTCTGTCAATTGATTTAACAAGGGATGATGCTCCATTTTGTTGCTCAACTGAGTTCGAATTTCGTTGGTTTTCTCGAGAAATAAACGACTTATTTTTTCGTAAGTAGCTACCGAAAACTCATCATCAACAATTTCAAATAGTGAAAGTCCCATCGCCTCGAAATACGGAGAAGATAAGCTACCCATTTCATCACGTATTACATTGATATGAGAGGAGGAAAGGCTTTCGGGAGAAGGTATGCTATACAAAAGCTGACTAACAAAGAAATGTTCGGCTTTGGGTTTCAATAGCCGCTCCATCAAAATTTCATCGGCCATGGAAGTAATAAGTGCTGGAAATAAATTAATGATAAGTTTATTTTTAAGAGTCGCTACTATGGCACTAATGTTTTGTTCAATACATAGCTCGTTTTCTTCTTCCGAAAAAAGCCATATATAAATAGATTTATCATTCTCTTTTGTATCAATGCAAACCATATCGAACAAAGAGGTAAGTCCTAATTCGTCCATCGTTTTTTTAAAACCTCCCTTTTGTTCATCAAGAGATTTTTTGATGATGTGTTGGGCCAAAGAGTACAACCGCACTTCGGCTTTTGTTTTATGTTTTACTTTTTTTATAAGCTCCATGTGACCAAACATTTCTCTCAACTCCTCCACTTCGTTTGCATCCACCCCGTGTGCTAACATATTATTAAGCATATAGTCGATTCTTTCCTTCTCGGTAAAATTATCGAAATGTACTACTAGGAACAGAAAACCCGCGACATCACCCGACATGTCAACTCGATTGCCAAGAAGTATCACTGACCATAAAAGAGACAACTGGCACTCCATGGTATAACCTCCTTTTTGAATATTTAAAATTCGTATTTGCATAACCTTTACATTAAATTATTTTCGTCATAAATAAAAACGGACAAGCATTGTTTATATCCGTTTCTTTCGATATTTCTTCTTTTACATACAACATCACATTTTCTTCCAAAGCCTCCACCTGTAGGTAATGCGACAGCAAATAACTTTTGGAGGTAATACCAAAATAAACCTTATAAGTAGATTTCGACTCGTTCTCGTCTTTCAACTGATTCATGATTTCGTTTTCGTCAATTGCTTTCTGAAGTATAGGGTGTAAGGCACTTATTTTTTCTCGATAGGTATCCATCATGTTTATGATGTTTTCGTGCGAATACTTAATGTCTTTTAGTTCTGTCTTCCACAATTCTATTTTATTAAAATAAGGCCAAAACACTTGGCTAAAATCATTTCGAACAATTCCTAGCTGAGTAGAATTCATCAATTCGGGACAAGGTAACTCAACAACTAAATCATAAATAAAACTTGGGGTATGAGTAAGATTGGTGTTCAATGTATTCATTTCAACACCCTGTGTATCTTCTAATATAAGGTGATTAGTAAAAGTAATATTATCCTCTTTATTGATAAATGCCACAATTCGTTTAATCTTTCTTTCCATCTGCTTTTCATCTTCTGGTTCATCCATTGCAGAAACAACCAGAGGGTTTGATGAAGTATCAATATTGTATTCTGCTATTGAAGACAATTCGCGGTATTTATAGTCTTCTGCAAGATTTTTCAAATAATTTTTGGTATAGGCGTTTGCTTTTCGAATATGTGATTCACAAACCTGCATGGATTGAAACAATTTTTTATCTTTATGTTTTATCTGCTTGCACCTCCTTACTGTTTCATAAAGCTTAATGTAACTTTCGATGTACTCGCTTGACAATTTTGGATTCTTTTTCATTATCGAAACGGTCCAATTGTATTTTAATTTATCATTCAAATAATCCCAAAAATGAAAAAGGCTAAGTGTATACGCAACCTCGCCAGTGGCGAATACAGATTCAGAAATGAGGGAAGCAATCCAGATAACACCAACACTAGATTCGAGGGTTATTTTAGAGCCTAATTTATTTATAATACATATTTCCATACGCAAATAAATTTGAATTGCAAATACAAAATTAAGAATATTTGAATTAAATATCAAATTTTTGAAACATTTGAAATAATAAAAACAAAGTCAATAAAATTTAATTTCGTTAGTACTAAAATGCTTCTGTTTAAGTAGACAATATCTCTAAAACTTATCGAAAGTGAATAATTTTAATTAGGTTTGCACATAAAATCAACACCTCCATATGATAGCCAAACCGTATTATCAACAACTGAACACCATGAGCAAAACCTTGTTGGTATCGGTAGTTCAGTTCACCGATTTTTTGTTAACCACCGATGCTAAACTAGCGCATCCTATTTCGGGAATGGAAATATCGAAGAACAACAAATCGTTTTTAGATAAGTTGTACGATGCCCCACTGAACGAACCACTAACATTGAGTTTTGCCGAAGAGTTGTATCTCTATGCTTGTACTCATTTGGTAGCAAGTTTCACCACCGACCCTCAATTCATGACCTTGTTTTATAAAGTAATGCATGTGCCAGCCGATAATCATGTAACCGAAACCGAACGTGCAGCAGCTAGCAAAAACTTTTTTGCTACACTCACCATGATGATGGAGGTAATAGAAACCAAAATAGGTGAAGACACTTTGTTTTTGTTGCAAAAAGAACTATTGAACACCGAACTACCTTTGGAGTAAATGGAGGCTTTGAAATGTGCTGTGGCAAGCCGTTTCAAAAGCCATTTTGCTTTTCCAATTATTTTCTACCTTTACTCACTTTAATAGTTCAGAGGAGTAAATGAAAATCATTATCAACGGACGTTTTCTTTCACAATCGCCATCAGGTGTTCAGAACTATGCCATGGGAATAGCACAAGCGTTACAAGCATCGATGCCTGATGTTGAAATTGTATGTCCTCCCCTACTCCACAATTTGCACAACTTAAAAACAAAAACCATTGGCAGTGGAACTGGATTTGTATGGGAACAATGGCACTTGGCGCGATACATGCGCAAACAAAAAAATGCCATCTTAATTAATCTTTGCAATGCTGCTCCTCTCTTTGTCGACCATCAAATCGTTACCATTCACGACCTCGCTTTCGAACAACGCCATGTGCACTGGTTCACCTTTGCATTCAGGTGGTGGTATCGTTTTCTTATTCCTCGTCTTGCTAAAAAAGCAAAACTAATAGTTACCGTTTCGCATTTCTCGCAAAAAGAATTGATGACACATTATGGGTGCCACGAAAGTAAAATAAAGATCATTCCAAATGGATTGCCTGTCATCCGATTTGCCACACCTCCGCTTATCGAAGGACATTATCTATTGCTAACAGCAGCCAACAATCCACGCAAGAATGCAGCATGGGTTATTGGTCAATTGGAAACCATTAACCGCAATGGATACAAGTTGGTGGTACTTGGTAGTTCGGCATCGGTGTTTGGCAAAGTGAATTTAAAAACGCATGCCTCCATTTCGTTTTTCGAAAACGTTGACACTGCTGTTTATCATTCCCTCATCAAAAATGCTTCGGCACTTATATTTCCATCGCTTTACGAAGGCTTTGGAATTCCCATTCTCGAAAGCATCGTCATTGGCACTCCAGTGATTGCTTCTCACCTTGATGTTTTCCGCGAATCGTTTCAGCAAGTACCCATTTATTTCGAACTTCAGAATCAAAATAGTTTTGAAAATGCATTGAAAGAACTAAAAAATAAAAAAATAGAACAAAAAGATATTGATAGTTTGCAAAACAAGTTTAATTTTGAGGTTTCTAACCAACTACTAACTGGGTATTTAAACGAGTTGATAAATGAGAATAGCATTAGTACACGATTGGTTTAATGAAGCCGGTGGTGCCGAAAAAGTGTTAAAGGAAATGATTCATTGCTTTCCTGATGCTGATGTATTTTGCCTTTTCGATTTTTTTGATGACGCAAAACGCGATAAATACCTTGCCGGAAAAACAACTAAAAGGAGTTTTATTCAGCACATTCCGTTTGCCAAAAAATACTATCGGTTCATGTTTCCTTTGTTTCCATTGGCCATCGAACAGTTGGACCTTTCGCCTTACGATTTAATTATTTCTTCGTCCTATTGTGTGGCTAAAGGAATAAAAAAACAAAAATGGCAAGTACACGTTTGTTATTGTCATAGTCCGGTGCGGTATGCTTGGGATTTAAGAGACGATTATCTGGAAGCCGTTCGGTTTTCACTCTCTCGAAATGTGTTTTCATTTTTCCTTACACGATTACGAAAATGGGATAAAGCCTCTTCAATTAGAGTTGATTATTTTATTGCCAATTCAGAAAATGTAAGCAAACGCATTCAGTCTAACTACGACAGAACCTCTGTGGTAATTTATCCTCCAGTAGAAGTAGGGACATTCTGTATTCAGGAAAAGAAAAGCGATTATTATTTCACCGCCTCACGATTGGTGTCGTACAAGAAGAAAGAACTCTTGTTAAAAGCTTTTGGTCAATTGCCTCATTTGCATTTTCAGGTTGCTGGCGATGGACCCACTAGGAAAAAACTGGAGAAGATAGCTCCTCCAAATGTGGAGATGCTTGGGTATATTGCAAAAAACACCTTGATTGAAAAAATAAAAGCAGCCAAAGCCTTTGTAGCTGCTGCTAACGAAGACTTTGGTATTACCATCGTTGAAGCGCAGGCTTGTGGAACTCCTGTTATAGTTCCTTATTTAGGAGGTTATAAAGAAACTGTGCTTCCTACCACAGGTCTTTTTTTTAAAGAACAAACGGTAGAAGACATTGTGAATGCCATTACCCAGTTTGAGCAAGAAAAGAAATACTATCGACCTATGGATTTTATTGACAACGTAAGCCGATTTAATCAAGCACGTTTTCACCACGAGTTGATTCAATACGTCAGCCGAAAATATTCTGATTATAAAAATGCTCAAAAGATTTAAAACATCGGAGTATAGCACATCCATTCCTCAATGGCTGTTCTTTGCTTTGTTTGCTTTTCCAGCACTTCCTTTGAAGCTGAGCAACCTTCTTTTTATTCTTCTTACGGTCTATCTTTTTTTCTATTGGATAATTTACAAACCAAGTGGAGTTTTGTCGTTTTTGAAAGTCAATATTCTTCTTACAATTCCTTTTATCCCTTATCTTGTTGAGTTTCTCTTTCACTTCGAAAACCCCATCATACGATTCGAAATGGAGAAAAAGCTTTTGTTCTTTATTGCTCCATTCACCATGTCGATGTATATGGCAGTGTTAAAACCCATAGGATTTAGAACTTGTTTCAATGTGTTTGCGGGTTCGGTGCTGGTGCTTTCGTTTTATACCTTGGTGGTATTGCTTTTTAATCAAGTGATGTTTCAACCCAAGAGTTTCGAGAATTCAGCATTTATTTTCCGCGAGCGATTCGAGCATGTTTCGCATCTGCATCCTACGTATTACGGCTTGTTCGCTACCATTTCTCTTCTTTGGTTAGTGAACGAATCATTAAATGTCTCTTCGAAATGGAAATACATTCTTCTTTTATCGCTAGTGCTTCTGCTTGTCCTCGATTTGTTGGTAGCAGCCAAAATGCCGCTCATCATTCTCGCCATTGGTTCGGTTTGGTTGATTTTTAAAAACTTTAAACAGAAGAAAAAGCTACTCATCATTTACATCATTTTAGTGGCCATTGCAGCTGTTTCGTTTTTGTTTATGCCTTCGCTCAACAATAGAATGCAGGAAATAAATGCAAATCCACTGACCTATCATTATTATCAAAACACCGTTGTTCAGCGACAAATCATTTTCGACAGCAATGTGAAAGTGGCCTTGGCTCACTTCTGGACAGGCACAGGAGCTCGCAATGCGCAGTTTTTATTAGATTATTGTTATTCGGTGATGAGTGCAGGACTAATAGAAGCAGGTAAATACAATTCGCACAATCAATTTTTAAGTTTCTTTGTTAACTACGGAATCCTTGGCCTACTTGTGTTTGTAGCACTTTTCGTGGTTTTATTCCGATTTTCACTACAATATCCCTTTGGAATTGTTCTTATTTTAGCACTTGGTTTTAGCATGCTTACCGAGTCGATACTCGAAAGACAAATGGGTGTATATTTGTTCATTTTGTCCTCAATTCTTATTTTTAACAAAAACACAAAACTGGAATGAAGAAAATTGTTGATGGCTAAAATGCAATCAATTACACTCCATACCTGCGAAAAAGCAGAAAATTCTCGAATATAAATAATGGCACTTGCTGATTTTTGTCAGATATAGAAGTGACTTTACTCAGGTTTTAAAATTTCCACTCCCTGCACCTTTGTGCCGTTAAAAAAAACACGTAATAATTCAATCCCTAATTGAGTTAATTTTTAATCAATAACTAATACTTAAAAGTTATGTCAGAACACACAGAAAATTCCCACAAAAACGAAGAAAACAACACTTCAGATGCTAATGAAGCAGGAAGACGTAAATTCTTAAAGTTTGGGGTGCTTGCAGCTGGTCTCACAGTTGTAGGAGGAGGTTTACAAAAAGTTTTTTCCGATGAAAGTAAGTCAACGCTTACAGAGGAAAAAGTTAAAGTACTTACTGCTGAAGGAAAGGTAGTAGAAGTTAATAAGAATGCAATTGCCCATCCCGCGGATAATAACCTTTCTCATTTAACAGAAAGGGATGGGATACCAAATCGAAAATTTATTATGGTTATTGACCTTGCAAGATGTGCAAATGCAAGGAAATGTGTAGAAGGATGCCAAAAGATGCACAACCTATTACCTCCAATTGAATACATGAAGGTAAGGAAAATGCAAGACACACCACTTACTTCTCCATATTGGTTTCCTACAGCCTGCTATCATTGCGACAACCCTCCTTGTACAAAGGTTTGCCCAGTTGGTGCAACATTTAAACGTTCAGATGGAATAGTTGGAGTAGACAGTGATAGGTGTATTGGGTGCAAATTTTGTATGGCAGCTTGTCCATATTCAGCACGTACATTTAATTTTGGCCGACCAGAACAAGTTCAATTTAACGAATCACACCCTAAATGCGATACACAAGAAAATTGTTGCGTAACAAATGGTGGAACTGTAGGTACCGTATCAAAATGTGATTTTTGTCCTCAACATTTATCAGAAGGAAAATTGCCAGCTTGTATCACAGCATGTCCTAACGGTACCTTATTTTTTGGAGATGAATTAGAGGATGTTGTTACAAATGGGGAGGAAACTTTTAGACTTAAAAAATTACTGAAAGACAGATCTGCTTATCGTGAAATGGAAGAATTAGGAACCAAACCACGAGTGTATTTTTTACCACCAGTAAAACGCCTTTTCCCATTCGAAGATGCAACAAAAGTTTATAATACTCAAGAATAATCAATAAAATATCTTAAACATATGTCAAAAGAAACTATTAAAAAGGAAAGTACACAGTACGAAACCTTCACTCAGGAAGAATATATGATTATGAAAGATGATTTGCTTCGACCTATGAGAAAAATCAGACTAGGAGGCAAAATTTGGATTGCATTTTTAGTATTGGTTTGCTGTGCGGGTGTTTATGCTTATTACATACAGGAAACAAAAAGTAAATATGTTACTGTTTCGTTAAGAGATATAACATTTTGGGGCGTTTACATCTCAAACTTTGTGTTCTTTGTGGCACTTAGCTTGGTTGGTGTCCTTATGTCTGCTGTTCTTAAACTTACAAATTTCGAATGGTATAGACCACTATCACGAATAGCAGAGATAATTGCAGTTGCTGCGATAATGTTGGCTGGTGTAAGTATAGTTGCCGCAATGGGTCGTCCAGACAGATTGCATTATTTAATCATTCATGGGAGAATTCAGTCGCCAATTGTTTGGGACATTATAGTGATTATGACTTATCTTGCAACAAGTTTGGTTCTGCTTTACATACCGTTGATACCATCTTTATCAACTTGTAAAAATCACTTGACTAATTTACCAAAATGGCAATTAAAAATGTATAAATTTCTTTCATTTGGTTGGGAAGGAACAACAGAACAATGGAAAATATTGAAAAGAACCGTTAAGGTATTGACGGTATTAGTTATCCCTCTTGGCATTTCAATTCATACTGTTACAGCTTGGCTTTTTGCAACTACACTCAGGGCAGAATGGGATAGTGCAAATTTAGGAGCATATTTCGTTTCTGGCGCATTTTTATTAGGTGTTTCAGCAATGATTTTGGCGGTTTATACCTTTAGAAGAGCATATCATCTTGAAAAGTACTTAACCGAAATGCATTTTGACAAACTTGGAAAGGTATTAGTGTTAATGGCGCTTATTTATGGATATTTTAACATAAATGAATTTTTGGTTCCAGCCTATAAAATGTCAGGATTGGTGAGTGACAAATTGAAAAATCTATTTAACGGGGAAGAGGCAATGTTCTTTTGGTCAGTATTGCTATTCGGAATAATACTTCCGGCTATTTTGCCATTATTCAAACAGATGCGAAAACCTTTACCACTGACTTTATTATCATTAGGAGTGTTTATAGCTGGTTGGTTCAAACGTTATTTGATTGTTATTCCTGGCCAAGCAGACCCCTATCTACCAATTCAAAATGTTCCAGAGTCATGGAAACATTACAGTCCTAGTATGGTTGAGTGGACAATTGTAGCTGCCTCTTTTGCGGCCATGATGTTGATTGTTACTTTATTTTCAAAATATTTCCCTATCATTTCGGTTTGGGAAGTAGCAGAGGGTAGATTAGAAGGCAAAGAAGAAATAATTAACTATAAATAATAAAGAATATGAAAAAGAATATTTATTTTATTGCAATACTTGTAACACTTCTTGTGCAAATGACATCCACATTTGCACAAGATAAAGTGGCAAAATTATCTTTCAAATTTGAAAAGGTAGATACTAATAACGTATGCAACGTATCGGCTACCTCTGATGGTTTGCCAGTTAAAGGTGTTAATATTAATTTATTTGTAAAACGAATGTTAAGCGACTTAGAAATTGCATCAGTTGCTACTGAAGAAAACGGTATAGCAAGCTTTGTTTTCCCTAAAGACATTCCATCAATTGATGGAAACTTATCTTTAATCGCAAGAATTACAGATGATGATAATTATAAAAATACAGAAGTGACAGGAGATGTAAATTGGGGGACACTAGTGGTAAGTGACAATTGCAATGTTAATGAACGTGCAATTTCAGCAGCCAGAGATAAAGCGCCAATATATTTAATTGCCACATCTATATTCATTATTTCAATTGTATGGGGTACTCTGTTGTGGGCTGTTTTACAAGTGTTCAAGATAAAAAGGGTAAGAAATAGTGCGAGATAAGCAAATGCTTACGGAAGCTTAACTTTAACAATTCGACTAATCTTTAAAGTTCAATAAATAATATATAAACAATTAATTAATAAAAATCATGAAAAAAGTAAATCAAATTGCGCTTTTAGTAAGCGCTGGAATTTTTCTAGTAACACTTTCGTTTGGAACTGCAAGCGCACAACAAAAACCAAAAGGAAAAGAATGGAAAGTAGCAGATGCAGATGCGAAGAAAAAAAGTCCTGTAAAAAATGATGATGAAGCCACCATTAAAGCAGGAAAAGAAATCTGGGGAGCTCAATGCAAATCATGCCATGGTGTAAAAGGCTTGGGTGATGGAACAAAATCAGAAACTATCGATATCTTCTGTGGAGATTTTTCTTCCAAAGAAGTTCAGGACTTATCTGATGGAGCTCTTTATTGGAAAACAACTGAAGGTAGAAAACCAATGCCTTCTTTTAAAGAAAAATTAAGCGATACAGAACGCTGGCAAGTAGTAGCCTATATGAGAACTTTTAAAAAATAGTTCATTAGAGGCAATTTGCCAAAATAATTGAGACAGTATTCTATTAAACACTTAGAAATATTGCCGAGACAATTTTTAATTTCTTATTGCGGATTTTTTACTGTAAGCACTAGTTAATAGTTGTGTGATACCCTCGAGGCGGAGACTCGGGGGTATTTATTTTGAACTTTCTTTAGTAAATAATTAAAAAATAGAACACTTAAAATGACTCTGAGTTATTTATGATTTATGTCATCAAAGTCATGACAATTGTCATAAATTGAATTTTTAAAACCTTATACCTTTGTCGCAGAATCAAGACTTATAAAAACAAAAATAATTACCCATTAATCAAAAAAAGTACCATTATGGAAAATGAAGATAATAAAGCAGACCGCAGGAAGTTTCTGAAATTCGGTGTTCTGGCAGCAGGACTTACAGTAGCAGGAGGTGGTTTACAAAAAGTGCTTTCAGAGGAAAAAGACTCAGGCAAAAAGGTAAAAGTACTTACAACGGACGGACAAGTTGTGGAAGTAGATGATGCACATCTTAAGGCTATTCATTCTCATTGTAAACCAGCTACCCCAGCTGAATCAAGAGAAGGTATACCAGGCAAAAAGTTTGTTATGGTAATTGACTTGTCGAGATGTGCTCATGAATTAAAATGCCAGCATACATGTCAAAAGTACCATCACTTATCTGGAATGAATGTTTGGTTAAAAGTATTCAAAATGCAAGAAGGAGAAAACACTGCCCCTTATTGGATGCCTAAACCATGTATGCATTGCGACAAACCGCCATGTGTAAAAGTTTGCCCAGTTAGTGCCACTTTTAAAAGAGAAGACGGTATTGTACTTGTTGATAACACACGATGCATCGGGTGCAGGTTTTGTATGGCAGCATGTCCATATTCCACCCGTTCATTTAATTGGGAGGAGCCGGAATATTTACACGAAACGGTAGGGAAAGAGTACTCTCCAGAAACAGGATTTCCGCAGAAAAAGGGAACAGTAGAAAAGTGTGATTTCTGTCCAGATATGCTTAAACAAGGGAAACTTCCTCATTGTGTGACGGCTTGTCCAAATGGTGTTTTCTTTATGGGTGATCTTAATGAAGATACTGTTTCAAACGGATCGGAAACTGTTCGTTTCAGCAAGCTAATGAAAGAGAAAGGAGGATACAGGCTAAATGAAATATTGGGAACTGAACCTAGTGTATATTATCTACCACCTGTAAAACGGTTGTTTCCTTTTCAAGATGTGAAAATTTCAGAAGCAAATGAACACCAGAAGGAAAGAAAATCCACTAAATAAAGATAAAACACACTAATTATTTTGAAAAGGATTGACATTTAGATATTGTATTTTAAAATAAGATTATTTAATAGCAACTATGGAAAACAAGGAAAAAAAAGAATTGACCGAAAAGGAAGCGATAGACTTATTGCATGAGTTGAACGAAGATATGTTGCCGAAGAAATTCGGCATCATTGGGAATGCATGGACAACGCTACTCTTTATTATTTTTATAACAGGTATATATTGTTATACTAATCAAATAAGGAACGGGTTGTCAATAACAGGAATGAGGGATTTTGTTTTTTGGGGAATTTACATTTCCAATTTTGTATTTTTTGTTGCCATCAGTTTGGTGGGTTCATTAATTACCGCTGTACTATATTTATTAAAAGTAGAATGGCGTGCTCCATTGTCGCGAATTTCTGAGGTAATTGCTGTATCGGCAATTGTCTTTGCTGGTCTAATTATCATTGTTGACATGGGCCGTCCAGACAGAATGGTGAATATGGCTCTTCATGGTAGAATTCAATCCCCTATTATTTGGGATGTTATGGTGGTTTCTACTTATATGACACTTAGTTTTCTTTTGTTGTATTTTCCTCTACTGCCAGGTATTGCTTTTTGCAGAGATCGATTAAAAGGAATTCCAAAATGGCAACATAAGATGTATCAAATACTTTCATTAGGTTGGAAGTATAGCCCAGAACAATACGCTATAGTGAGAAAAGCTATTACTATCTTATCTGTTATTATTATACCTGTTGCTCTTTGTATACACACGGTTACTTCTTGGCTTTTTGCAAGTACTTATCGACCAGGGTGGGATAGCACCAACTTTGGGGCATACTTTGTATCGGGTGCGTTTTTAGTAGGTTCTGGAGGAGTGGTAGCTGGAATGTATATTCTAAGGAAGTTTAATCCTTCTTATAAAAAATACTTAACTGATATGCATTTTGATAAGATGGGAAAATTGTTGGCATTGCTTGCGTTGGTATATGCATACTTCTCTATTAATGAATATTTAATTCCTGCTTATAAAATGAAGGGTGAGGAAGCAAGCCATCTAAATGAATTGTTTACTGGTTATTATGCCCCTATGTTCTGGTCAGTTCAATTTTTCGGTATGATTCTTCCAATTATAGTTCTTCTTTTTAATAAAGGAAGAAAACCGCTACCTATGTTTATCATGGCTATTTTTGTGATAGTAGGTGCATGGTTCAAGCGTTATCTAATTGTTATTCCTTCAATGTCATTCTTACCAGTACAGGAAATTCCAGAGGAATGGAAACATTATTCTCCCACATTTCAGGAATGGGCAATTACAGGCGGCTCATTAGCCGGAGCTCTATTACTCATCACATTATTTGTGCGTTTTTTCCCAATTATTTCCGTATGGGAAGTAGCTGAAGAAAAAGGAGTTTCTCACGATATTATTTACGAACATTTACATGAAGGCAATGAAAAATAATCTTCTAAATTTTATGACAAAAAACGGACGTTTCAGATTTTTTCTGGTTTCTCTAATAATGGGTTTAGTTGCCCTTAATGCAACTGTTGCTCTTTCGCAAGAAGCAAACATAAATGGTTCTAAACTTAAGTTTAGAATGAAATTGAGTTCCATGGTTTCAAATGGAATAAGAAGTGTGAAAGTGGATTTGAGCAGAACTGAAGATGGAAAAACTGTTTCAGTAGACAATTTAAAATCTCCTATTAACCTTTATTTGAATGAGGTTAAAAAGTATGATCCAGCAACAGGAACAGGTTTTATAAATAAGCTTGATCTTGATGGTGAAACATCAGGAATAATTGAGTTTCCTGAAAGCTTTAATAAAGCTACAGCTGCATTGCATGAATTTACTTTTATTGCCACAGTAGAATCGGATCCGATTTATGAAAATGTTACTAAAGAAATTACTGTTTCAGATGCTAAAATCACAATTGAATACAATGCGAAAGATTCAGTAAGAACGGCTACAGCTTGCCTTTATGAGTGGAAAGGAACCGAATATGTTCCTGTGAAGGAAGCAGAAGTTAAATTATGTATTAAAAGAACTTTCAACTTTTTGCCATTTGGCGACAATGGAGTTACCACTGATGAAAATGGAAAAATTACAGGTTCACTTCCGCTTGATGTTCAGGGTAATGCTGATGGAACTATCACTGTTGCTGCAAGGTTAGAGGACCATGAAACGTTTGGTAATATGGAAGTAACTAAATTTGTTCCATGGGATGTTCTTCCAAAGAAAAATGAAGTAAGAGGACGCACCTTGTGGTCTCAAGGAGACAATGCCCCACTATTACTAGTAATTTCTTCCTTAACAATCATCACCATTATTTGGGGTACGATTATTTATCTGATTAGACTATTAGTAAAGATAAAAAAAATCGGAAAGAAATAATAAAAACTTTGAAGCGTAATTTCTAGTTGACTCGAGCAAATTACAAAATACAGTAATTAAGAATGGCACAATATTTGTCTCAAAAAATAATAATGAATAAGAACAAAAATAGTTACCTTTGAAATCAATAAAAATAAAAGTTCAATAAATCAATAAATAAACAATTAATTAAAAAAAACAAATTTTATGAAAAAAGTAAATCAATTTGTTCTCTTAATGGGAGCAGGAGCATTATTAGTAACAATGTCATTTGGCACAGCTAATGCTCAAGACAAACCAAAAGGAAAAGAATGGAAAGTTGCTGATGCAGATGCAAAGAAAAAAAGCCCTGTAAAAAGTGATGATGAAGCAACTCTAAAAGCTGGTAAAGATATTTGGAGCGCTCAGTGTAAATCTTGCCATGGTGCTAAAGGATTAGGTGATGGAACAAAAGCGGAAACAATTGACATTTCATGTGGAGATTTTTCTTCTAATGATGTTCAAAGTTTAAGTGATGGAGCTCTTTATTGGAAAATTACTGAAGGAAGAAAACCAATGCCTTCTTTCAAAGAAAAATTAAGTGATACAGAGCGTTGGCAAGTGGCAGCTTACATTAGAACCCTAAAAAAAAAGTAAGCAACTCTAGTTCCTCCTCTCCTACTCCTCTATTGAATGACGTAGTTGATAAACAAGGAAAAGGAGGGAACACTCAGAAAAAAGACAATAGCAGTATTAAAAAGGATTCTTTATCTACTGATATTGTTTCTAAAAGAGTAAAAGCAGAATACCCAGAGATGACAGATACGTCAAGTAATGTCAAATCTGGGTATTTTAGTTTAAAAAATGAGGTGGGTATTTTAATGAATAAAATAGATTCTTTGTCGATAGAAACTAAAGGACTGCAGCAAGATATAAAAACCTTGAAATTAGAAATAGAAACACTAGAAAAAGAAAAGAAATAAAGGTAATATAATTGTGTAGTTTAGTTTAATATCTCCTCCTATTTTTGATGAATTAAAAAAAGTGAATTATACCTTTTAGCTCACTCTTACCTGATCTTTTAGTAATATTATAAGCATTTTATGTACGTTTCCTTTGAGAGGCTAGTTTCTAATCCTAATATCATTCCAGCATGATTGGAGGCTCAAAGTTTTTATAGCATTTAGGTAAAACACCTTACCTTTATTTCTCTCTTAAAAAATTAAAACTTATTTTGGCATAAAGACATTGGTTCTCATACGTTCTTCTTTAAATGCAGGTGAATTAGTGTCTGTTTCTATCTTCCCCGGGTCTCTATCGTACCATTTCTTTTTCTTTGCCGCTTTCTTTTGATTACGTTTTATTTCTTTATACATCATTGGGTCGGTATTGAGCAATGAATCCAAGCGCCTTTTCTCGGTAGCAGAAACACTCAGTGAACTTTCATTTTCATTCATTGAGGATGTTTGCGGATTCTTTTCTTTTTCGATGGATGAATAATAGACATTCAATTTATTAATGGTATTCACCATTTTCACAATGTACTGCAATCCTACCTTTTTTTCTACTCTACCTGTTTTGAGGTATTCTACTAGTAAAGTATCTTTGTCTTGCTGGGAAATGACCGCGAAAATAAAATCCTTATTTAATACATCATCGAACAAAACATAGTTTACTTTTTCATTATAATCAATGGTGTCGCCAACAACAGGCAAATCGAAGATGAGCTCTTGAGCCTGAGTATGGAAAAATATGAAAACGAATACAAAAGAAATAATATATTTCATGGTCTTTTCAATCTATTCTGACTCTACAAAGATAAAACTTTTTCAAACTAATTGGATAAATATAAAGTATGTACTAACAACCAATGGTTGGTAAATTCATATTTTCCGACTCTCAACCAATCAAATAATGCATGACCTTCGTGTCAATAGTAGATTATCAACTTTTAAGAACCATAAAAAATGAGCGTATTCGAAATAATAGGTGGCAAAAAACTCAAAGGTGAGATTATACCGCAAGGAGCCAAAAACGAGGCATTACAAATACTTTGTGCAGTATTGCTTACTCCCGAAAAGGTAGTAATTAGCAATATTCCAGATATTGTGGATGTAAATAAGTTGATTGATTTACTTCGCGACCTAGGAGTAAAAATAGAGAAAACGGGTAACGAAGAATATACCTTTCAGGCCGACAATGTAAATGTTGATTATTTAAATTCAGAAGAATTTAGAAAGAAAGGAGGAAGTTTGCGTGGCTCCATCATGATAGTAGGTCCCTTGCTTTCGCGTTTCGGAAAAGGTTATATCCCGAAACCGGGTGGTGACAAAATAGGTAGACGTAGATTGGATACTCACTTCATCGGGTTTCAAGCTTTGGGAGCCAAATTCATTTATGACGATACAAACGATTTCTATAAAGTAGAAGCAAGCAATCTGAAAGGCTGCTACATGTTACTTGACGAAGCTTCGGTGACAGGTACAGCAAATATATTGATGGCAGCAGTATTGGCTAAAGGAACTACTACCATTTACAACGCGGCTTGTGAACCATATCTTCAACAGCTTTGCAAGATGCTAAATAGGATGGGGGCAAAAATTTCGGGCATTGGTTCCAATTTGCTCACCATCGAAGGGGTGGAATATTTAACAGGAACTACTCACCGCATGTTGCCCGATATGATTGAGGTTGGAAGTTTTATTGGCCTTGCTGCCATGACTCAATCGGAAATAACGATTAAGAATGTCGACTTTCAGGCACTTGGTGTTATTCCTTCTGTTTTTCAACGATTAGGTATTCAACTCGAATTGAGAGGTGATGACATCTACATCCCTTCGCAAGAGCATTATGAGATAGATACTTTTATTGATGGGTCGATACTTACCATTGCTGATGCTGTTTGGCCAGGTTTCACTCCCGATTTGTTGAGTATTGTTTTGGTGGTGGCTACACAAGCCAAAGGAACGGTGCTCATCCACCAGAAAATGTTCGAAAGTCGTTTGTTCTTTGTGGATAAGCTCATCGATATGGGCGCACAAATTATACTTTGTGACCCACATCGTGCCACAGTAATAGGACTTAACCGTCAACATCAACTTAAAGGCATTTCGATGACCTCGCCTGATATACGTGCTGGGGTATCGTTGTTAATTGCTGCTCTGTCGGCAAATGGAAAAAGTACCATCCACAATATAGAGCAAATAGATAGAGGTTATCAGAACATCGATACCCGTTTGCGAAATCTTGGCGCAGAAATTGTAAGAAAATAGTATCTTTGCCATCCCATTTTAAAAAAAATGGCGAAGCGTAGATTCAACTTATAATTTTATAACCTAAGAAAAAAGATGAAAAGAGTAAACATTTTATTAGTATTGTCAGCAGTGTCGGTGCTTGCTTTCGGATTTGTTAAATTTCAAAACGGACCAGTGGTAGGAACCAATGTTGGCAACAAAGCGCCAGAATTAAAATTCAAAAACCCTCAAGATAAGGAAATCACCTTGTCATCGTTGAAAGGAAAAATAGTGTTGCTCGACTTTTGGGCTTCGTGGTGCGGACCATGTAGAATGGAAAACCCAAATGTGGTGGCTGCTTATGGCAAATATAAAGATGGAAAGTTTAAAACTGCCAAAGGTTTCACTGTGATGAGTGTATCGTTGGATCAGAAAAAAGATGCTTGGATAAATGCCATTGCAAAGGATGGATTGGTTTGGGAAAACCATATAAGTGATTTGGGTGGATGGCAATCGCAACCGGCTGCTATTTACGGAGTACAAAGTATTCCTGCTCCTTTTTTGATTGACGAAAACGGAGTTATCATTGCAAAAGGTGAAGTGCTTCGTGGAAGAGGTCTGGAAGAAGCCTTAACCAAACTATTGAAATAAGAAATACTCTTTTTTGGTACAAAAAGACAGAATCCTAACGGGTTCTGTCTTTTTATTTATCAAATAAGTGCCATTTTGTCAAAAAACAAGACTTGGCAAACCATTTGAAGTAGGTGGGCAAGTTTTAAAAAATGAAGAACATTAAAAATATTTTCAAAAAAATGAATGTAGAAGAAAACGAAACGGTGAACGAACAAGAAGCGCAAAACGAGACGAACACCCCTCAACCAGAAACAACAACATCGGATAGCGAGAAACAAATTGCCGAATTGCAACAAAAAATTGCTGAACAAAACGATAAATTCTTACGTTTGTATTCGGAGTTCGATAATTTCAGGAAACGTACTGCGAAAGAGAAGATTGAGTTGATTCAGTCGGGTGGCGAAGATGTTTTTAAAGTGGTATTACCTATTTTAGATGATTTCGAACGTGCCATCAAGTCGAATGCCGACACAACTGACATCAATGCAGTGAAGGATGGAATAAATTTGATTTACAACAAATTTAAACTTGCGCTTACACAGAAAGGATTGGAAGAGATGAAATCGATGGGTGAGGTATTTAATGCCGATGTGCACGAAGCCATCACCAATATTCCTGCTCCGAGCGAGGACATGAAAGGAAAAATAGTGGACGAACTAGAAAAAGGATATAGCCTGAATGGCAAAATCATCCGTTTTGCGAAAGTGGTTACAGGTAATTAGTTTGGATATAATATAGAATGAGCAAAAGAGATTATTACGAAATACTTGAAGTATCGAAAAGTGCGAGTGCTGACGAGATAAAGAAAGCCTACCGCAAGATGGCAATTAAATATCACCCTGATAAAAACCCTGGTGATAAAGCTTCGGAAGAGAAATTTAAGGAAGCAGCCGAAGCCTACGAGGTACTAAGTGATGCCAACAAAAAACAACGCTACGACCAATACGGACATGCCGGTGTGGGCGGAAACCAAGGATTTGGTGGCAATGCTGGTGGCTTCAACATGGAAGATATCTTCAGCCAGTTTGGAGACATCTTTGGCGGCCACTTTGGTGGTGGCGGTGGCGGTGGTCGCGGTGGAAGAAGAGTAAACCGAGGTTCGAACCTAAGAGTGAAAGTGAAATTGACATTGGAAGAAGTAGCCAATGGGGTTGAGAAAAAAATTAAAGTAAACAAATACGTTTCGTGCAAACCTTGCAACGGAAGTGGTGCTAAAGATGGTTCGGCTATCAATACGTGTTCTACCTGCCGAGGCAGCGGACAAGTAACCCGCATGACACAAACCATATTGGGTGCCATGCAAACTTCGAGCACTTGCCCTAGTTGTGGTGGTGCCGGACAATCGATTACTGATAAATGTACCTCCTGTCATGGCGATGGTATTGTGAAAGATGAGGAAGTAATCAGCATCAACATACCTGCTGGTGTGGCCGAAGGAATGCAACTTTCGGTTGGCGGAAGAGGCAACATGGGTGCTCGCAACGGAGTGGCTGGCGACTTGATAGTGGTGATTGAAGAAACCGAACACGAAATGCTGAAGCGCGATGGTCTACACTTGTATTACGACCATTACATTAGCTATGCCGATGCTGCTTTGGGAACTCAAATAGAGGTACCAACCATTGATGGTAAAGCAAAAGTAAAGATAGAACCTGGAACACAAAGCGGAAAGGTGCTTCGCCTAAAAGCAAAAGGCTTGCCCGAAGTAAATAGCTATTCGCGAGGCGATATTTTGGTGAACATCAATGTGTGGACTCCGCAACACCTTACTAAGGACGAAAAGAAAATGATGGAAGACCTGAGAACGGCCGATAACTTTAAACCTAATCCGAGTAGAAAAGACAAAGGTTTTTTCGAACGAATGAAGGAATATTTCGAATAATTAGTTCAACATGTACATTTAAAATCCTGTTTCGATGAATAGTCGAAACGGGATTTTTTGTTTCGGAGCATCAACAAAAACTTTACCTTTATCCTCCATTAATAAATGATATGAAACGAATAACTGTGTTTTGCGGTTCGAGCGCTGGTGCTCAACCCATCTATCAACAACAAGCCACCGAACTGGGTACTAAACTTGCGCAAGCCAATATCGAATTGGTGTACGGTGGTGCTAAAATAGGATTGATGGGTGCGGTGGCCGATGCGGTGATGAGCAATGGAGGAAAGGTAACGGGTGTGCTTCCTGCTTTTTTGAAGGCAAAAGAAATAGCCCACACGGGCCTTACCCAACTGATAGTGGTGAATAGCATGCACGAACGGAAAACCAAAATGAACGAGCTTTGCGATGGGGTGATTGCTTTGCCGGGTGGTTTTGGCACCCTCGAAGAGCTGTTCGAAATGCTTACTTGGGCTCAGCTTGGGCTTCACCAAAAACCAATAGGACTGCTCAATACCAACCATTTTTACGATTCGCTGGTGCAACTCATCCAACTCATGCACCAGCAAGGTTTTGTGAAAGACATCAACATGCAAATGATTATCATTAGCCCTACCATTGACAACCTCCTCGAAAAAATGAATGCTTACGTGGCTCCAACTGTGAATAAATGGATAAACGAAGAAACGATTTAAGGAAATAAGGGAATAGTTAATAGCGAATAGGCAATAGGGCGGTGTTTGAAACTAAGCCACAAATTCTAAATTCTAAATCCTAATTCCTAAATTCTAAATCCTAAATCCTTTTTTTGCATTCTTTTCAAGGGTTAATTGATTGAATAATAAGCCATTTTTGGGAGCTTAAGCAGAAATGGTTTAGGCTTAAGCCCTAATCGTTTTCCCTTAAGCCGAAATGATTTCCCCTTATGCCCTAATCGTTTTCCCTTAAGCCGAAACGATTTCCCCTTAAGCCCTAATCGTTTCCCCTTAAGCCGAAATGATTTCCCCTTAAGCCCTAATCGTTTTCCCTTAAGCCGAAATGATTTCCCCTTAAGCCCTAATCGTTTTCCCTTAAGCCGGAATGGTTTTGGCTTAAGCCCCAGCCATTTTTGCTTCAACCTGCTTCTATTAAGGGTAAAATTTATTCAAATTATTGAACATCTTCTTTTGACAGGATACAGAAAAAGACGGAAAAACCTCTGCGTTGCAAAGCAGAGCCTCATGTTTCGAAAGCAGAGCCTCATGTTTCGAACGCGGAGCCTCATCTCTCTAACGATGAGCCTCATGTTTGCAACGCAGAGCATTTTTCTTAATTTCAAAGCTAAAAGCATCATTTTTTACCCGAAAATGAAAATACGATACCCTAATAAACACTTGAAAAAGTGTTTAAATGAATATGAAATTGAATAAATTATAGTTTTACCTTCACAAATAAAATCGAAAATAATCACTCTAACTATTTTTAAAAAAATATTACAATTCTGTTTCTCTAATTCATTTATATTTGTGGTGCAGTAAGGTGAAACAAAACTACCAATAAAAGGTAGCTAGGTAATTACCTATTGCAAGAGCAAAATCAAACAAAAGTTTAACAACAATACGAATTGATGAAAGCGATTAAAACCTATCAAGGAACTGTGTATCCTTGGAATTGCGACCATATGGGGCATATGAATGTGCAGTTTTATGTTGCGAAATTTGATGAAGCCATTTGGAATTTATTTTTTTATCTCGGAATGACACCAACTTATTTAAGAGAAAACACACGAGGAATGGTGGCACTCGAACAGCATCTCAACTACTATAAAGAAGTGCATGCAGGAGATTGTATATATATCGAATCGAAAGTACTTGAGATAAACGAAAAAACAATGAGCATCCAACACATTATGTTTAATATGGTGAACGAAGAACGGATTGCCGAAACAAAAATAACCGGATTGCACATAGATACGGAACTTCGCAAGGGTATCAACTTACCTGAATTTGTAAAAGTTAAGTACAACGAATTGGAAAAAGCTTAATTCATTCCAATGAATTACACATCCAATTTGGTGTTTCTAAAGAGTCTCTTTTGGAAAACAATCTTCTTTTCTGTATTCCTATTGGTTGTCGTTTCGTTTTCTTCAGTGGCACAGCAAGCAACTTCGCTTAGGGTAGTTGGATATTATGCAGGCACCACCATACCTATTGATAGTTTCGAAACCAACAAACTCACACATCTCATCTTCTGCTTTGGAGGATTAAACAACAATCGGTTTGCAATTCGTTCGGCCATCGATAGTGCTACCATCAAGCGAATGGTGGAATTAAAACGCACGCAACCCAAGCTCAAAGTAATGTTGTCGCTCGGAGGATGGAGTGGTTGCAAAACATGTTCGGATGTGTTTAATACAGAAGCAGGACGAAAAGAATTTGCACAGTCGGTGAAAGAAATTTCTACTTATTTCAAAACCGATGGAATCGACCTCGATTGGGAATATCCTGCTATTAAAGGATTTCCTGGGCATACCTTTCGACCCGAAGACAAAACAAATTTCACAGCTTTATTAAAAGAACTAAGAACAGCAAATGGAAATGCCTTCGAAATAAGTTTTGCGGCAGGTGGTTTCACGAGTTATATCCAATCATCCATCGAATGGAAAGAAGTAATAAAGTACACCAACTTTATCAACATCATGACTTATGATTTGGTGCATGGATACAGCACCACTAGCGGACATCATACTCCCCTCTACTCTACTCCACAGCAAAAAGAATCGACAGACAATGCAGTAGAAATGATGCTAACAGCAGGTGTTCCAGCCAATCAATTGGTAATAGGTGCTGCCTTCTATGGTCGATATTTTAAGATTGAAGAAGGAAACAAGGTGGACCTTTACATGCCTTGTAAATTCTCGCATGGATTTTCGTACAAATACAACAAAGACTCACTTTCCATTAATAATGGTTTCGAAAAGAAATGGGATGACATAGCCAAAGCACCTTATGCCATTAATCAATCGCGAAGATTGTTGGCTACCTATGATGATGAAAAATCGATACAACTAAAAACCAAATATGCAGTCGACCATCATTTGGGTGGAATTATGTTTTGGCAACTCTACGATGATGCTTTTCATAATGGCTTGCTGCAAGTTATATCCAACAGTAAATAGCTTAAAGTTAAATTAGGTTATCAACTTGAAACGCTTCACAACAATGCGTTGAGGTAGTCCTAAAATAAAAACGACTTGAAAAGCTTTCGCAATCAAGTCGTCTTTGTAGCATTATAAAAAAATGATTACATAACTAGGCAATCTGAGTCCAATTAGTTAAACAATCCAGAAAAATCAATCAGAAACAAATCACCTAGTCTGATGGAATCATGGCTAAATTAAGAACAAAAAAATATGGTTTTACAATTATTCGTTGAACGTCAAAAAACGTTAGACTTAAGAAAAAAAGGAATAGGTAAACGTTTAGCCCTAAATTGAACTTTTGCCAAAAGTGATTAATTTTCCATAAACGAAGAGTTGAAAACTATTTTAAAATAAAAAGTATTGCCAAGTAAAATGTTTATCGTAATATTGCAATCTGATTATAAACATATGGGAGCTACAAAGACTGAACATTTTACCGACAAACAAAACGAAATAGCAACATTAGCTAAGGCACTTGGCCATCCGGCACGGGTTGCTATCATTGAATATTTAATGAAAGTGAACACCTGCATTTGCGGTGACATAGTAAATGAACTGCCTCTGGCACAACCAACAGTTTCGCAACATTTGAAAGAATTAAAATCGGCTGGATTGATAAAAGGAAGCATTGAAGGCAATACCATTTGCTATTGTGTTGACCTAAAAGCCTTGAAGAAAATACAGAACTATTTTGCGAAAGCATCGGATAAATTAGAAAAGATAAAATCAACTTGTTGTTAACTAAAATGAAAGAAATGAAAAACGAAGAAGAATTAAAAGAAATGGTAAAGCAGAAATACAGCGAAATAGCTTTACAAAACAAAGAAATGAATCAATCGTCATGCTGTGGTTCGGGTTCTTGCTCCACCGAGGTGTACAACATCATGAGTGATGATTATACCAAATTGGAAGGTTACGACCCAAATGCCGATTTAGGATTGGGATGTGGTTTGCCAACACAATTTGCGAAAATACAGAAAGGCAATGTAGTTGTTGATTTGGGAAGTGGCGCGGGCAACGATTGTTTTGTAGCACGAGCCGAAACAGGCGAAATGGGTAAAGTGATTGGTATCGACTTTACACCTGCGATGATTGATAAAGCACGCGTGAATGCAGAAAAACTTGGATTCAACAATGTGGAGTTCAGACAAGGAGACATTGAAAAGATGCCATTAACATCGAATGTTGCAGATGTGGTGGTGAGTAATTGTGTTCTCAACTTGGTGCCTAACAAACAAGCCGTGTTCAAAGAGATTTACAGGGTGTTGAAACCAGGAGGACATTTTAGTATTTCAGATATTGTATTGACAGGAAGTTTGCCCGAGAAAATAAAATCGGCTGCTGAGATGTATGCAGGTTGTGTGGCCAGTGCAATCGACAAAAACGAATACCTTGGTTATGTTACCTCAACAGGTTTTGAGAACATTGCTTTGCAAAAAGAAAAAGCAATCGTAGTGCCTGATGATATATTAAAAGACTATTTGACAGAAGAAGAAATAGCAGTGTATAAAAATCATCCAACTGTAATTTACAGCATCACAGTGTATGCCGAAAAGCCTGCAAACTGCTGCACACCTAATAGTGGATGTTGCTAAACAAAAAGTAAACTTATGAAAAAACGACTAAAATTTCTCGACCGCTTTCTAACCGTTTGGATATTTCTTGCGATGGCCATTGGAGTGGGAATAGGCTATTTTTTTCCATCGAGTAGCGGATTTATCAATTCGTTTTCGAGTGGAACTACCAACATACCACTTGCCATTGGGTTGATATTAATGATGTATCCTCCGTTAGCAAAGGTGAGGTACGAGAAGATTCCGCAAGTATTTAAAAACACCAAACTCATTGCCTTGTCATTGGTCATTACATGGGTGATTGCTCCTTTGTTTATGTTCGCCTTGTCGACAATATTTCTGAGTAACTATCCCGAATACATGACAGGCTTAATATTAATCGGCATCGCTCCATGCATAGCCATGGTGATAGTGTGGAACGAATTGGCTGAAGGAAACAGAGAATATATTGCAGGATTAGTAGGCTTGAATAGCGTTTTGCAAGTATTGCTTTATTCGGTTTATTCTTATTTCTATTTAACCAAAGTGCCACAGATGCTAGGCATGAAGAGCCTGGAAGTAAACATCACCATTGGGCAAATAGCACAAAGTGTGTTTATCTATTTAGGAATTCCTTTCTTGGCGGGCATTATCAGTAGGTATGCATTGATAAAAATAAAAGGTGAAGATTGGTTCGAACGAAAGTATGTTCCATTTATTTCGCCCATTACACTTGTTGCTTTGTTGTTTACCATCGTTGTGATGTTTAGCTTGAAAGGCGAACTAATTGTGCAACTTCCGATGGATGTAATACGCATTGCTATTCCGCTGGTTATTTATTTTGTGGTGATGTTTGTAGTTACTTTTTTGCTTGCAAAAAAATTGGGTGCCGACTATGCAACTAACACCGCCATTTCGTTTACAGCTACTGGAAACAATTTCGAATTGGCCATAGCTGTTGCCATTGGTGTGTTTGGCATCAATAGCGGACAAGCATTTGCAGGTGTGATAGGACCACTTGTGGAAGTGCCTGCCTTGATAGCTTTGGTGAATGTGGCATTTTGGTTCAGAAAAAAATATTATACAGCTAAAAAATAACAAGTATGAAAAAAACAAGAATCTTATTTTTATGTATTCACAATTCGGCACGAAGTCAAATGGCTGAAGCGTATATGAAGCAACTGGGTGGAGACAAATACGAAGTGGAAAGCGCAGGGCTTGAAGCTGGCAAACTAAACCCATACGCGGTGGAAGTGATGAATGAAGATGGAATTGACATCTCTAAAAATGAAACCAATGATGTGTTTGAGTACTACAAGGAAGGTAGACTTTATGAATACGTAATAACCGTATGCGATGAAGCCAATGCTGCGGCTTGCCCTATATTTCCAGGTGTTCATCAAAAGATAAGTTGGAGCTTTCCTGATCCTTCTCAGTTTGCTGGTTCGCACGATGAACGATTGAAAGCAACCCGATTGGTGAGAGATACTATAAAAAATGCAGTGATTGATTTGATAGCCAAACTAGGTTAATCTCCCTTTTTCAACCTAATAAAACGCCTTGATTCAGGGCGTTTTTTTTGTACCCGCTCCCCTATTATTTCATCATTATTTCTAACACTTTTTTTTAATTGCTTTAGCATTATTTTTTCCTAAACAACCCGAGTTTAGGAAAATTTTGATGAATTTGCAATTTTTGTAAAATTTTATTGCTCTATTTTTCAGCACTATAGAAAATTTGTGAAGCTTTTCTACCTTATGCATTGGTTTCTTATGTATCTTTGTCCTATGTATTCATCAGAATTAATTAAAGGAACTTTAAAAACGATTGTTTTGAAGTTGTTATCCGAAACAAAACAAATGTACGGGTACGAGATTACACAAAAAGTAAAAGAGTTGACCGACTCGAAAATTGTTATTACCGAAGGCGCGCTTTACCCAATGCTTCATCAGCTGGAAGCAGAAGGAATAGTAACAACAGAAACGGTTAACATTGGCAAACGCGTGAGGAAATACTATACGCTCACTTCTTCCGGAGAGGAGAGAGCGAAGGAAAAGATTTTCGAATTTGCCGATTTCATTAATACAATGAATGTTTTGCTTGATCTCAAGCCTAGAGTGAGTTATGTTTAGTTTGACTGAAGAACAAATTGCCTTTATTGAAAACGATATTAGAGTCAGGGGAATTACTTCTCCTGACTTGAGTATCGATTTGCTGGATCATATCTGTTGTATTATTGAAAACAAACTTGATGAATACAGGAACTTCGACCTGGTGTATCAGGAAACCCTATTGCTGTTTGGCGACAAGGGATTGAAAGAGATACAGGACGAGACAAATCGAGTATTAACTTTTAAACATTATTATCTTATGAATTCGACAATGAAAATTTCTGGTTACGTATCTTCCTTATTGATACTTTTTGGTGCTATTTTTAAATTTCAACATTGGCCGGGTGCTGGCGTTATGCTGGTGGTGGGTGTATTTTTTCTTACTGTATTATTTATGCCTTTGTTATTCATCCTTAAGTTTAAGTCAAGTGCCGAAAACAACCGAAGTGTGGTGCTTAGCATCATCGGGTTTGTGGCTGCACTGCTTATTTGCTGCGGGGTGTTGTTTCGCATTATGCATTGGCCCGATGCTCGATTGATTTCGGTGATGGGCGGTGTGCTGCTTATACTGGGCTATTTGCCGGTTTATTTTATTTCGGTGCACAAAAACACTACTAATAAAATGAATGCTACAGCCACTGTTATCCTCATTATTGCTGGTGTTGGCCTGTTTATTACCGAAACAGGAACAGGAACACCACGACCGGTGTCGGATAATTTTTGGCGCGGAGTGATAGAGAATGATGCCCTGCTGAATAGCATGAGAACCGACAATGCTGCTGTGTACGCAAAGTTGAACTCTTCTACGGACAGTGCGAAAAAAGATTATAAACCATTGAAAGCATCTGCTGACGAGCTGATGAACTATTTGGATGAAATGAAAATTTATCTTACTGCTGCATCCCTTGATATAAAAGAAGAGCAAGCAAAACAAGTGAAGTTGGATGATTTGAGAAGCGAAGGAGCCAATAACACGATTACTGATTTGCTGTTCGAGAACGACCATGTGCAAAGCAAATACACGGTAGCAAAGATGAATGCGCTAGTAGACAATTTTAAGAACACCGTGAAAACCATAGACCCATCAGCCGATTTAACATTATTGGATCGCAAGGAACAAATGGTGAACGACAAACCCGTTACTTGGGAAAAAGCCAATTTCGAATGGATGCCCTTGCCTTTGGTGGTGTACAACATAATTAGAATAGAGTTGGCGGTAAAAAACTGCGAACGCGCTGCATTGAATAAATAGCGCGGTATTGGAATTCTGCAGCTGGTTCTTGAAAATGAAAAACCAATTGCATCAAATTACACTTCACCCCTGCCCTTCTCCATTGGAGAAGGGCATTGAGGTGGAGCCATGAGTTGAACTGCTAATAAAGATGAGATAAACAATTATCGCTTTCGTTTTAGTTTTTTCAGTTCTATCCACCTTTTAATTTTATATCTTTTTATTAATCTATTTATTCGTCTGCCTACTTTTTGCCCAATGGGCAAGGTATGACCGCCCATCAGGCGAATGAATTTACTCGAGAGGCATCTTTCTTTTACACTAGAAAGATAATCCATGTTGATTAATTCGCGCTTATTGATTTTTAATAATTGAGCACGGTGTTGGAATCGTTTATGAATTTTATTCACACTCATCGAGCAGGTGAATTTATTGTCGTCAGCATCGTAGACAATGCTTTGGTGGCCAATGTTGAAGGCCATTTTCATTTGGTGTATACTGATATAATATACATTATGTGTATCATACACTTTTAGTTTTTCTTCTGGATTTTGGAGTGGGTCCATAGTTTTTGATTTTTTTTATCTGGTTTTTATATCATTATTTAGGCATTAGTTATTGGTTGTTAGTTGTTGGTTTTTTATTCTCAATTGATAGTTCTTAATTTTTATTCTCAAGCTCAAAAACCTCATCCCTACTCGTTTTTGGAAGCGTGAGCGAACAATGACAAATAAGCGAATTCACTTACGCTATTACTGCGCGCCCTCGTTTCAGAAAACGAAATAGGAGATGAGGATGAATAAAACATGATGACAAAAAACCGAACGAACGATTAGTTGTAAGGCACGTACATAAACTGTGGATTGGCCCAATCGCCTTCGCCAGTGGTACCAATGGCCACCATGATGAAATTGATTTTTTCGCCCGGTGTTAGTCCCGTTACTTTTTGTCGAGCCCCACCTATTTGCGAGTTCCAAGTAGCTTTGTCGTAATCGCCTTTGCCATAATAAATAATGTATTTGGTAGCAAACGGAATAGCTTTGCAACTTACACCCACAGTGCCAGCGCCTTTTTTAGCGTTGAGTTTAAACACACATGCTTGCAATTTGCCAGTATGTTTCTGCGCTTTTCTTCGAGTAGCCACACCTGTGAGCGAAAACAAAGGCAAATTGCCCAATGCCAAAGCAGCACAAGAATTGATCATAAGCATAAAATTTTGTCGCAACTGTATTTTGTACATATCGCGATTCAATTTATCAGTCTCCGTAAGGTTTTTGCGGCCAATGCCAGCCAACGGAAACAACAATACAAGAATAGCTTTAACATCGGCCACACCCGGTGTGCAGCCAGAAAAAGCAGGGATAGCAGTGATGCGTGGTAACTTATCGTCAACATATACACAGAGTTTCTGTGGGTTGAATGACGACAAGCCAGGAGCAGGAATGATAACCGAAAACGGTGTTGAAGGCAGGCTCGAGAGCGCTCTAACAGCAGTTTTCGTTTCTTTAGTAATGTTTGCCAATTCTTTGGCCGTAAGTTTTTTGGTACGTTCTTCGCTTTCGGCCACATCTTCAGCTGCCTTGCGCGAGGCTACAAGAGCCAACAAAATGATAGGACCTGTGGGCAACGAATTGCGCACCATTTGTTTTTTTCTTTCTTCATTCGGAGAGCAAAGAAAACCTCTCTCACCTTGTGTGGCTCTGTGATGAGCCAACAGCAATGGATTTACTTGTTTTTTTTGATTCATAGTATATGGTTTTTAGAAAATATGGGGCAATATTAAATCATATTTTTTAATCCAATATCATCCAAACGCATCAAAATATAAAATATACATCTGCTAACATTTTTATACATCGCGAACCTCTGTATGTCAATATCCATAAGCCTTACAAAAATAAAAACAGGGTGCGTTTTTTCCATTTCGTTGCGTTTCAGAGGTAGTGATAACGAAAAAAAGGTCGATTTTGAAATTTCAGAGTTCACAAAAAATAAAACAAAGCTTTGAACGAATCAAACAAAGCTCGCAAAAAACAAAACAAAGCCTTGTTCAATAAATTTAGAGCTCACTACAAACCAAACAAAACTCGAAAAAAAAAAATGAGCACTTACTCGAAATAAAACAAAGCTTATATGAAATTAATAAGAGCCTTGTAGAAATGATTCATAGTTTTGAAAAAACAAAACAGAGCTTACAAGAAAATAATAAGAGCTTCGTAAATATCTTTCGGAGCCTCGAAGAATAGAAAAAGAGCTTATAAAAAACGATTATCTTTTCTAAGCCACGGTTTTTCATTGAAACTAATATAAGGCTCGCAAGTCCCGTAGGGACTAAATATCGGTAGCAATGATGAATAAAAAACAATTCTAGTCCCGTAGGGACGACATATTATTAATGAACATTGTTTTTAATATTTCGTCCCTACGGGACTCTTGGGGGTGGGTATTCGTTGCATTCTACCGATATGTAGTCCCTACGGGACAGAAATACAAAACACAATTTCATTCCCCTCCAAACATTTTTCCACGAACGTTGAGTTTTTGCTACGAACGTAAATAAAAATTATCTTTTCTATGTCACGCTCTTATAGAAACCCTAAACACAATTCCATTCCCCTCCAAACGTTTTTCCATGAACGTTGAGTTTTTGCTATGAACGCAAATAAAGATTATCTTTTCTATGCCACGGTTTTTTATGAGAAATCATCTTTTCTGTGCCACGCTCTTATAAAAACCCAAAACACAATTCCTATACCCTCCAAACATTTTTCCACGAACGTGAAGTTTTTGCTACGAACGCAAAAAACGATTATCTTTTCTATGCCACGGTTTCTTTATGAAACCCCAAACACAATTTCATTCACCTCCAAACGTTTTTCCATGAACGTTGAGTTTTTGCTACGAACGCAAAAAACGATTATCTTTTCTATGCCACGGTTTTTCATTGAAACTAATATAAGGCTCGCAAGTCCCGTAGGGACTAAATATCGGTAGCAATGATGAATAAAAAACAATTCTAGTCCCGTAGGGACGACATATTATTAATGAACATTGTTTTTAATATTTCGTCCCTACGGGACTCTTGGGGGTGGGTATTCGTTGCATTCTACCGATATGTAGTCCCTACGGGACAGAAACACAAAATACAATTCCAATCCCCACCAAACATTTTTCCACGAACGTTGAGTTTTTGCTACGAACGTAAAAAACGATTATCTTTTCTATGCCACGGTTTTAAAAAACAAAAATCTTTTCTATGCCACGGTTTAGAAAAGGGAATATCTTTTCTATGCCACAATTTTAAAAAATAAACAATGCCTCAATCATTTGGCCTTCTCCTACTTTTTGGTTGGAGATTTCTCACTGCGTCCGAAATGACAAGAATCCTTCGGTGGTTAATGGGAAAAAGCAAGGCGGCTTTGCCGCCTTGCTTTTTCCCGTCTTGCTCTAATAGTGCCTGTCAACCTGAGCGAAGCGAAGGATCCCTTTATTAATTGCAGTCAATTAATAAAAACCCAAAACATAATTCCATTACCCTCCAAACATTTTTCCACGAACGTTGAGTTTTTGCTACGAACGTAAAAAAGGATTATCTTTTCTATGCCACGGTTATTTATTGAAACTCAAAACTCAATTCCGTTACCCTCCAAACATTTTTCCACGAACGTTGAGTTTTTACTATGAACGCAAAAAAGGATTATCTTTTCTATGCCACGCTTTTTTAGAAAACAATCACCTTTTCTATGCCACAGTTTTATAAAATAAACAATGTCTCAATCATTTGGCCTACTCCTGCTTTTTGGTTGGAGATTTCTCACTGCGTTCGAAATGACAAGAATCCTTTGGTGGGTAATGGGAAAAAGCAAGGCGGCTTTGCCGCCTTGCTTTTTCCCGTCTTGCTCTAATAGTTCCTGTCATCCTAAGCGAAGCGATGGATCTCTTAATTAATTGCAGTCAATTAATAAAAACCCACAAACACAATTTCATTCACCTCCAAACATTTTTCCATGAACGTTGAGTTTTTGCTTTGAACGCAAAAAACGATTATCTTTTCTATGCCACGGCTTAAAAAAGAAATTTTTGTTATATATTTGTGGTGCAGTAAAAACGTAAACAACTAAACCAACTATATAAAATGCAGAAAACCACTTCGGGTGGCACGAAAATTGAAGAAAGCAAAATAGTTTCATTTGCAAATAACACAGGCTATGAAAAACATATATGCCAAACAATCGGAAGAGCTACAAGCTCAACGGAAAGTTGCGAAAGCAGAACAAAAACGAAAACGAATGTGCACAGATAAGATAGCTTACAGCACACTCGAACAAGCGCATGCAATAGGTAATGAAGTATACAAATGCGATTACTGTCATCAATATCATGTTACCACCAAGATGAGTAAATTGCTCAACACGATAAGAGCTGCACGTAAAAGGGTTTTCAAGAAATCAAAAAAGAAAAAGACTGGAACTAAACTCAAAAACTCGTATAAGATAGAAGGTATTAAAGTAAAAGTAAAAAAACTGAATTAATACATCGATAATGAATAGCATTTTAAAATCTACAAGAGTTTCCCTCCTATTAATAGTGTTGGTTGCGGTGTTCAGTCGTTGCTCCAATCATCAACCTCCTGCCGAAGTAAAAGTCTCACAACCTTTGCCAGCGAAAGATACCGTAGCAATAACAAAAACTGAACCTGCAAAAACAATGGATACTGTTAAGAAAGAAATAGTAAAACCTAAAACCAATGCCATCGACTGCGAAATAATGGTAAGCTTCACCAATTGTTATTGCGGTGGAGCAAGGCCTTCTGACGAAATGCTCAAATCGTACAAAGCTATTCATCCATTAATCAACTCCACCATCGAACTAAGAAAAAAAGGTTCGAAGAATGCACCACTATTACTTTCAACCGACTATAAAGGAATGATTAACGCTACACTCGAAAAAGGAACCTATCAATACTATATGACAAAAAAGTATAGTACCGAAACAGGCTGTATGTTCAGCTCGTCATGCGATGTTTGGATAAAACAAAGCTTTGGCGAAATAACCATTGGTACTCGCCAAAACAATAAATACACCTTGGTGTATAGCTTCAATTGCAACCCCTGCGAACCTCCCCGACCATAATCGACTAAACAACATGATACCTGCAAGTGATGTAATACTTTTTTATAATTCTGCAATTCTTCACATTCCGCTTCACTTACCTTTGCATAGATTCCAACAAATGTGTTGAAAGAAAAAGGAATGACAAATTAAAATCTACAAAAAATGACTGCTAATCATTACCAACAAAAAGGATTGACCACTAATGAAGTGGAGGCTTCGAGAACAAAACATGGTAGCAACAAGGTAGAATATAAAAAAGAGAATGGCTTAATAGAAGCCATGAAGAAGTTCGTGAAAGACCCAATGGTCATTCTATTGATAGTGGCCGCTTCCATCTATTTCATCAGCGGAAAAACAGGTGATGGAATATTTCTTCTCTCAGCTATCGTTCTCATATCAACCATTTCGCTCTATCAAGATTCGCGAAGCAGAAATGCATTGGAGAAATTGAAAGACTTTACACAACCCAAAAGTAAAGTGATTCGGAACGGAACAGTGGAAGAAATAAACAGCGAAGAACTTGTAATTGGCGATAGTTTGATGGTTGAAGAAGGTTCGTTAATCACTGCTGACGGAATAATTGTTCACTCCACCGACTTCTCGGTAAACGAATCGATACTCACAGGCGAATCGATGTCGGTAATAAAAGATAGTTCGAAAACCGACAATGTAATTTTCCAAGGAACCACCGTAACAAGTGGTATGGCAATAGCCACCATCACTTGCATTGGTGCCGACACCAAACTAGGAAAAATAGGGAAAAGTCTCGAAAACATTAAAGAAGAAAAAACACCACTCGAAATTCAAATAAATAATTTTGTGGTGAAAATGGCCATCGTTGGTACCATTATCTTTCTCATCGTATGGGCCATTAATTTTTATCATTCAAAAGCGTTGTTAGATAGTTTACTAAAAGCACTAACACTTGCCATGAGTATACTTCCCGAAGAAATCCCCATAGCATTCACCACTTTTATGGCGCTCGGTGCATGGCGAATGATGAAAATGGGAATAGTGGTAAAACAAATGAAAACGGTGGAAACACTCGGAAGTGCTACCGTTATCTGCACCGACAAAACAGGAACAATAACCGAAAACAACATGAGTCTAGCGAAACTCTATGTATTAGCTACCGACAAAACAATAATTCCAGAGGAAATAAAAACAGAAGAAGAAAAAGAACTCCTTCAATTGTCGATGTGGGCAAGCGAACCTATTCCTTTCGACCCAATGGAAATAGCCTTGCACCAAACTTATGAGAAAACGTTTCAAGAAGATAAAAGAATTCATTACAAACTTGTACACGAATATCCACTAGGAGGCAAACCTCCAATGATGACACATGTTTTCGAAACACAAGAAGGCCATCGTATTATAGCAGCAAAAGGTGCACCCGAAGCGTTTATCAATATTTGCAAACTTACGAGCATTCAGCAAATTCAAATAGAACATATTATTTCGCAATTTGCCGCAGATGGTTTTAGAGTACTTGGTGTGGCAGAAGCAAAGTCGGATAGCAACAATTTCCCTGACCAGCAGCAAGACTTTGAGTTTGTTTTCAAAGGCATCGTTGCATTTTACGATCCTCCAAAACAAAATATTAAAATAGTGTTGGAACATTTTTACAATGCTGGAATCAATGTAAAAATAATTACTGGTGATAATGCCGAAACCACAAAAGCCATAGCAAAGCAAGTTGGATTCAGACACAGTGAAAAAAGCATTAGCGGTGATGAACTAATGAAATTATCGGAAAAAGAACTTCAAGCAACCGTAGTCGACACCAATCTATTCACACGCATGTTTCCTGAAGCAAAACTGAAAATAATAAATGCATTAAAAGCAAAGAATGAAATAATAGCAATGACAGGAGATGGAGTGAACGATGGACCTGCATTGAAAGCTGCACATATAGGAATAGCAATGGGTAAAAAAGGAACCGAAATTGCAAAACAAGCAGCATCGTTAATCCTTGTAGAAGATGATTTGGAAAAAATGGTAGATGCTGTTGCAGCAGGAAGAAAAATATACGCGAATCTTAAAAAAGCCATTCAATTTGTCATCTCTATTCATATTCCTATTATACTAACCGTATTCATCCCTTTAGCTCTCGATTGGATTTATCCGAACATATTATCACCTATTCACATCATATTTCTTGAACTAATAATGGGTCCTACCTGTTCCATTATTTACGAAAACGAACCCATGGAAAAGAACACAATGCTTCAACAACCTAGACCGTTTAGTAGTACATTCTTTAGTTTGCACGAACTCACCATTAGCATCGTTCAAGGATTAATGATTACGGCAGGAGCTTTGGCCACCTATCAATATGCCATATATAGTGGCTGTGGTGAGCATCTCACTCGTACAATGGTGTTCACTGTTCTCATTGTGGCTAATGTATTTCTGACATTAGTAAATCGTTCGTTTTACTATTCTATTTTGGTCACCCTTAGATACCAAAACAATTTAGTGCTAATTATCACAACCATCACGATTACAATTACAGGCTTGCTTGTGTATTTAGAACCTTTGGCCAATTTCTTTGAATTCGAAAAACTAAACGCCACACAACTATTGTTTAGCATTTCCGTTGGCTTCCTTTCTGTTATCTGGGCAGAGGCATTTAAATGGGGGAAAAGATTATTAAATAATACTCCAGACAAGCAAAACAGTTAACCGAAAACACTTTTTGAACGGTTAGATAAAATATTTAAATAGTTATAAAACAAAAATAGTATATTCGGCCTTTATCAACTTATGGGCTCGAAAACATACTTAATTTACTTTCTAATTTACAAAAACCTTCAACTCAAATACAAGCACTCCATGCTTGGTTTTGTATGGAGTTTTTTGCATCCCTTGTTTTATTTGCTAGTGTTCAACTTTGTGTTTTCGAAAGCATTCTCAAACATTCCTCATTACTCGTTATTCATCCTGAGTGCCCTCATCTTTTGGGTTTATTTTTCGGGAAGTTGTAGTCAACTGAGTCTTACGTTTATTCGCAATTCGCATTTAATAAAATCGTTGAACGTACGCAAGTTGCTTTATCCGTTATCTGAACAAGGAACTGAATTGGTAAGCTTCCTCGCAGGGTTTTTACTTTTTATTTTCCTAATGATTTATCTTGGTATGCCTATCAATTTAAACTTGCTTTACATTATTCCTATCATCATCTTGTTCTCTGCCTTTACCTTTTCAGTAGGTTTATTATTGGGTTCGCTCAATGTTTTTTTTAGAGATATTGGTATTCTTTGGAACACACTTAATCCCGCTCTCTTTTACCTTTCGCCCATTGCTTATTCGCTTGATATTATTCCACAGCAATACTTGTTCTATTTTAAACTCAACCCTCTGTACCATTTCTTTTTCATCATCCGCAATGTTCTTTACGAAGGCATTGCGCCATCGTTCATTCAAAGCATCTATTGCATCATCATCACAATGGTTAGTTTTCTTTTGGCAATACTCGTGTATCGAAAAACACGAAATGGATTCATATCAAATTTATAATTAATGAAAGAATTAGCTATAGAATTAAAAGATGTTTCGGTAAGTTATTTGCACAACAAACGCGGTATTTATTCCATCAAAGATTTTATTTTGAAAGGAGGTTTGTTCTCGCCATTCGAACATAAAAAAGTGCTAAACGACATCAACCTTAAAATTTACAAAGGAGAGTCGTTAGGAATTGTTGGAAGAAATGGAGAAGGCAAAAGCACCTTACTACGCACCATTGCCGGAATAATAATACCTGACAAAGGAACCTGCAAAGTCAGCATCGAAATATCTCCTTTACTTGCATTAGGTGCAGGATTAGAACTTGAACTCACAGGCCTAGAAAATATTAAAATTTACATGGCCATAAGTGGAAGATATGATAAAAACACAATAAAAGACTTGATAGATAACGTTTCTGAATTTTCAGAATTATCAATGGAACAACTCAAGATGCCTCTAAAGATGTATTCCACAGGGATGCTTGCTCGGCTTGCATTCAGCACCGTGATGACCACACAACCCGAATTGTTGATGATAGATGAAGTATTAGCAGTTGGCGACAAAGGGTTTCAAGAAAAATGCAAGAAACGAATACATCAAGTAAAAGATGCAGGTGCTACCGTAATATTTGTATCGCATAATCCTGATGAAGTAAAAGAAGTGTGCGAACGAGGAATATGTTTAAAAAATGGACATATTATATGTGATGGCACCAGTGAAGACGCTGGAAAAGAATATAATAATCTATTTATATAATGACTAAAACACAAGTAAAAGAGGATTTAGAAAAAATCGACAAAATATTGCCTCATCAAAATAATGAAGCAGAACATATTGTTTTGAATAAAGGTGATGAAATAAAAATCGAAAAAGAAAATATTTCAATTGTAAATGTCGAGATATCCCACTTACAGAATCAACTTATAAAAGCCTATGTTAGTATTGATAAATTAATTCTAAGAATAGCGGAATTAGAAAGCAGTAAATTCTATAAACTAAAAAAACTACTTTCATTCTATTATAAACGATTATTCAAAAATTTTAAAACAAAGGAGAAGAAAGGATTTATTTCAATTTTCTATAATTATATATTTAAAAGAGGGGCAAAAGTTACTCGAATTCTATTGGCAAAAATATTAAAACACATTTACCTCTTAGTAGAAACTAAAAAGGTAATGATAGTAGAAGTTTTCACAGCAATGCTAGCCAATACAGCAGAATACTCAGAATATTTAAAACGAAAACAAATAAACAAAAGTAAAAGGAAATACATTATCAATAATATCTTGTCGTTTGAATACAAACCCATTTTAAGCATCGTTATGCCTGTTTACGACCCTCCTATTGATTTCTTTACGCAAGCATTAGATTCAATAACTAATCAAATATATCCATATTGGGAAATTTGCATTGCAGACGATTGTTCAAAAGACGAAGAAGTAATTGAAGTCATTGAAAAGTATCGTCAGAAATATGAAAATATTAAAGTTGTTTATCGTAATGAAAATGGTCATATTTCTCGAGCTTCTAATTCTGCATTAGAATTGGTCAAAGGTAGTTATACCGTATTAATGGATCAGGATGATATTTTAAGAGAAGATGCATTGTATGAAATTGCTTTAGCTATAAATAAAAATCCTTCCGTTGATTTAATCTATTCCGATGAAGATAAGATTGACGAAAACGGTATTCATTCAACACCTTATTTTAAACCTGATTGGAGTCCTGATAATTTGTTGTCTAGAAATTATATTAATCACATTACTGCATTTAAGACTTCTCAACTAAAAGCTATTGGTGGCTGGAGAGTTGGCTTTGAAGGTAGTCAGGATTATGATTTACTTTTAAGGTATACAGAAGTGTACACCAATATACATCATATACCCGAGGTATTGTATCATTGGAAAATTCATAGAGAAAGTGCTGCATCCAATGAAATTGCAAAACCCTATGCACATAGAAATGCACTATTAGCGCTTACGGAAGCGATGGAACGCAGAGGTTATGAAGCTAATTTTGATTTTTTAAATGGATTTAGAGGTTTCTCAATGCGTTTAAAAATAAAAAATCCAACAGTTCTTGTAAGTATTATCATTCCTACAAAAAATCAACACTCCTATTTAAGAAAATGCATTGACTCAATCGTGAATTTATCCACCTATGTTAATTATGAAATTATTTTAATTGATAATAAAAGTGATGAAAAAAGTTTTTTTAATCTCGTTGAACTATATAAAAAGCAAACACGTTTTGCTTTCAAATATGTTAGAGATGATAAACCATTCAATTTTTCACGACTAATGAATTTAGGAAGAAAACATTCTGAAGGAGAATACTTAATTTTACTCAATAATGATACTGAAATAATCACTCCTGACTGGATTGAAGCATACCTCGAACATTGCCAACGTCCAGAAATTGGTGTTGCTGGATGTAAATTGCTTTTTTCTGACGAAACTATTCAGCATGCAGGGGTTGTTATTGGTCTGGGAGGGGTTGCTGGACATGCATTGATCAGAGAATCAAGATACGGACCTGGATATTTTAATTATATCAATTTATTGAGTAACTACTCCGCTTTAACTGCTGCTTGCATCATGGTTCGAAAGGAAGTATTCGATAAGGTTAAGGGATTCAGTGAAGAATTTGCAGTTGAATATAATGATGTCGATTTTTGTTTGAAGGTAATTGAAGCTGGATTCAGAAATATTTATATCCCTCACATCGAATTATTTCATCATGAATCTATAACTAGAGGACACCCCCATTCAACAGACGAATCATACAAACGGCACGTGTTTGAAGTATCCAGCTTTAGGAAAAAGTGGATGAAATATGTTGAGAATGATCCTTGTTACAATAATAATTTAACATTAAATACCGAAAGTTTCGCAATTAAAATTTAATTTTCAAACAAGTATAAATAATAAATGGTTTTTAGTTCGCCAATATTTCTGTTTTGGTTTTTGCCACTAGTTTTATTTAGTTATTACATTGTAGCTAAGCAAAACAGAAATTACGTGTTATTGTTTTTCAGTATATTGTTCTATGGATGGGGGGAAGGTAGAATGCTCACGGTTATGCTGCTTTCAACATTGATAATCTATTTCATTGGATTACGTTTAGAGGTTACACATAATCAAAGTCAGAAAAAAAGAACTTTATTCGTAGGTATTTTTGCAATTCTGACTTTACTTATTTATTGTAAATATTCCAATTTTTTTATTGATAATTACAATTTTGCAGCAAGTTCTCTTGGTTTCAGTCCTATAATTTGGGATACAGTAATACTTCCACTTGGAATTTCTTTTTATACACTTCATGGGATGAGTTATATAATTGATGTTTACCGAGGGCATACTTCCCCACAAAAAAATCCATTTAAGTTAACTCTTTACATTTCATTTTTCCCTCAATTAATTGCTGGTCCAATAATCAGATATAAAGACGTTGAGAAACAAATTGATGATCGAAAAATTGATGTCGAATTATTCGTTTCAGGAATTAAAAGGTTTATTATAGGGCTCTCAAAAAAAGTGTTGATTGCAAACATGCTTGGCAGAATCACAGAATTTGTTTTTAATATGCCAATAAATGAATTAAATGGATATTGGTCTTGGATTGCTTTGGTTGCAATTGGAGTTCAATTGTATTTCGATTTTTCGGGGTATTCTGATATGGCGATAGGTATGGGCAGAATGTTTGGGTTTAGGTTTTTAGAAAACTTTAATTATCCTCTTATTTCACAATCAATGAAAGAATTCTGGACTAGATGGCATATTTCATTATCAAGTTGGTTTAGAGATTATATTTATTACCCTTTGGGCGGTAATAGAAAAGGAAAATTAAGAATGCATTTAAATTTATGGACTATTTTTTTGCTAAATGGCATGTGGCATGGGGCAAGTTGGTCATTTTTTATTTTCGGATGCTATCATGGTTTTCTGCTAACATTCGAACGACTTGGGTTTTCAAATATATTGAAATGGTTGCCTCGCCCTTTTCGTAGTATTTATGTTTTCTTTGCTTATGCTATTGGAGATATTCTATTCTCGATAGACAATTATCATCATGCATTTTCTTTTTACCACTCATTATTTAAGTTTCAAACACCTGACCCTTATAATCGAATTCATCTCTACCTAACTAACGAATGGTATTTTATTTTTTTTGTAGGCATAATACTTTCTATTCCAATTGTCGAATTCTTTTTTAGTAAAATTAAAAATGGAAATTCTAAAAACGTTATTGAAGCGATTGTTCTTATAGTGTTATTTATTCTTACAGCAAGTGAATTAGCAAATTCCGCTTATAATCCATTTCTATATTTCAGAATCTAATGAAAAGAATTTTTTTCCTTTATATAATCCCTTTCCTTTTTGTTTTCATTGCTGGATTCACAACTTATCAATTATTAATTCATTCTGATTTTGTTAATAACAAAATTAAATTGGAAATTGTTCTTGATGCTTCTCAACAAGGGAAGTTACAGTTATTTATAGAAGACGAAAATGAATTTAAAGCAAGTGTAGAGCACACATCCGAAACTATTATGCCTTCTAAAGAATATCATCTTGAAATTGAAATCCCTATCACCGAAAAGCCTGGAAGAATTAGAATAGATCCTGGATTTACCAGAGGTGAATGGAAATTCAAGAAAATAACTCTAAAAGGAATTAGCAGAAACATTGTGTTTAACGCTGACAGTATTTTTCAAAAATTTAAACCCGCTAATGATATTAAAACATTTTCATTAGAAAAGGATGGAGTACTCGTGGTTTCTAATGGACAAGACCCTTACATTATAAGTACCTTTAATCTTAAAAACTATTTTAAGAAATTAAATGAAAAACCATTTCTCTATCCACTTC
>JBAXQU010000016.1:0-47471 GCA_037131555.1 Bacteroidota bacterium | reverse complement strand
CATTTTTTTCTCTTTTTTTAGGAAAAAGCGGTCAACGTATTTCAGGCATTGACATCTTAGTGTCTTTGCGGCAAGAAAATCTCATATCTCAAATCTCATATCTCAATACTCAAATCTCAATACTCAAATCTCCCATCTCCTTCCCACCCAATTGTGGGGGGTGTTAAATCTTTTCTTACATTTGCCAAGGTGAGGCAAGGGAAGAGGATGAGGGGTAAAAAGCCTAAACAAAAGGAATGAGTGATAAGATAATAGAGGTAGAACATTTGAGTAAATCGTATGTGCTAAAGCATCAGAATGCGGAGCGCTACACTGCTTTGCGCGATGTAATATCGAACAAGGCCAAGGCGATGGTGAGTGGAAAGCTGGGAGCTAGGGCAGGAAAATCGGAAGAGTTTTGGGCATTGAACGATGTATCGTTCGACATCGAGCGTGGCGACCGTGTGGGGATAATAGGGAGAAATGGGGCAGGGAAATCGACCTTGCTAAAGATACTGAGTAGGATAGTGACGCCTACCAAAGGAAGGATAACGATAGATGGCCGTGTGGCGAGTTTGCTAGAGGTGGGTACGGGTTTTCATGCTGAGTTGACCGGTAGAGAGAATGTTTTTTTGAATGGTTCGATACTGGGGATGAGCAAGGCGGAGATAAAGAGTAAGTTTGATGAGATAGTAGCTTTTTCGGAGGTAGAACGTTTTTTGGATACTCCTGTGAAGCGTTATTCATCTGGCATGTATGTGAGGTTGGCGTTTGCCGTGGCAGCACATTTGGAACCGGAGATATTGATAGTGGATGAGGTATTGGCGGTGGGGGATGCGGCTTTTCAGAAAAAATGTTTGGGTAAGATGAAGGATGTGGCAGGCGAGGGAAGAACGGTGCTGTTTGTGAGTCATTCCATTTCTTCGGTAGCCACGCTTTGCAATAAAGGTATTTTGCTGGATAAAGGCAAAGTGGTGGTGGAGGATGAAATACGAAATGTAATAAATGTGTATGAAGGCCATGTATCTACCAACAATAGTAATGTGGGAAGTATGGCATCTGGTTTTTATTTTGATGAAGTGAAAGATGAGAACGAATTTACTTTATTAAACATTAAGTTTTTATCAACTACTCGTCAACCTATAAAACAATTGAGAACTTGGGATAGCTTTACGATATATACCGAATTTTATTCGCCAAGGGAAGTGGAAAACGGTTCGGTGAATTTCTTTGTTAAAACACTTACCGGCATTGTCATCCTTCGCTTAGGAACCATGCCCGATCAGAATGTAGCTTATAAATTCAAGAAGGGGATTAATAAGATTTATTGCACGGTTAAAGATATTCCATTGCCTTTCGGTACTTATGTTTTTAGTATGGCTTTGGCAGTGCCTATGCGCGAATGGCTATTGAACCATGAGGAACTATTTACCTTCGAAATAAATGAGAAAGATATTTTCAACAGCGGTTATGCTCCTATACACGATAATTCGTTGGCAATAGTAAATTATGACTGGGAGATAGTAAAGTGAAAAGAGTAGCAGTTGTACACATTAATTTTTCAAGCTAAGTCCTCATAAAAGAATAGAAATTGAAAGACAAGATAAAGAATTATATTGCTAAGCTTATTATAGATTTTGTTTCAGGAAGAAAATTTCTGCTGAATAAACTATTAATTACTAACCGCAACAGGCTGGTATCAGAATATATTGATTACCCTTCGATAATAAACAATGGTTATCTTCATATTGAGCAGGCATTTCAACTTACCGACTACCTAAAGTTGAATGATAAGAAAGGGATAGTGATAGATGTGGGTGCGGCTGATGGAAGAATAAGCATTATGTTGGAGAACCATTTTAGTAATTCAGCTATTTATTGTTTCGAACCCATTAAAAGCACCTATCAAACGCTGGTTGAAAATGTGAAAGGCTATAGCCGAATTCATCATTATAACAAAGCTTTAGGAGCGGCACAACATAATTTGGTTATAAACAAAACAAATCGAATCACTTCTTCATCTCTTTTTCCAATTGAAGAAAACATTAAGGATAGTTATTTTGCCGAAAACATAATAAAAGTTGGGGAAGAAACCATTACAGTATCTACGCTAGATGATGAGATACCGGTGAATGATAATGTTTTATTAATGAAGGTAGACGTACAGGGTTTTGAATTAGAAGTGCTAAAAGGAGGAATAAATACACTTTCGCGAACTTCAATAGTCTTATTCGAAGCTCAAAACCATAATTTATATTTTGGAGCTCCTAAGTATTTTGAAATAGATACATTTCTAAGGAATAATAATTTTGTGCTTTATAACATCGTTCCTTCGCTTAGGAAGAATATGAAATTGTATGAATGGGATGCCATTTATGTAAACAAGGCTATCGACCAACACATCAATAATTAGTAATGGATATTAAAGTATATATTCTACTACCCGTTCATAATAGAAAAGATATCACCCTAAAATTTGTTTCTTTACTGAAGCAGCAAGAATATATAAACTATAAACTCATATTGATAGATGATGGTTCGGTAGATGGAACTGCTGAATTAGTTTCTGACGAATTGCCTCAAACAATTGTAATAAGAGGAAAAGGAAACTGGTGGTGGGGAGGCAGTTTGCAGGAAGGTTATAAATGGCTGAGAAAACAAAAGCTTAACGAAACAGATGTTGTTTTAATAATGAATGATGATACAGAAATAGAAAGTGATTTTATTTCCAAAGGGTTGTCGATACTAGCAGAAAACAAAAAAACATTATTGCTCGCAACGGCATATAATATTAAAACTGGAGAGTTAGATGATAATGGCGTTTACTTCGATTTCAAGAATAACAATATTTCGCCTTCGGATGTAAATCATTCATTAAACTGTCTTTCCACTCGGGGCTTGTTTTTAAAGGCAAAAGATTTCATTTCATTAGGAGGTTTCTATCCCCTCTTATTGCCTCATTATTTCTCGGATTATGAATTTACAATTCGTGCTCATCGGAAGGGATATAGGCTAATTTGTTCGGATGATGTAAAATTATGGTTCGATGATACTACTTCTGGAATTCATAATAAAGACATTGTATCGAAACAATGGACTAAGTTTTGGAAAATGTATTTCTCGAAGCGCTACACAGGGAATCCAATATATGCAATAAATTTTTATTTAATTGCTTTCCCTTTTCCTTATAATATTAAGCACGCTTATCTTACATTTAAGTCATTTATAAAGACATTTTTTTATGTCTTGAAATTTAATTTATCATGATGTTTCGTTTATTCAACAATTTAAGTTCAATTGTTTTTAGTTATTAGTAAGTAATATGCAATATGCACCAATAATATTATTTGCCTACAACCGACCTTTGCATACACAACGAGTACTAGATGCGTTAGCAGGTAATAAAGAAGCCAAGGATAGCACTCTTTATATTTATTGTGATGGCGCTAAAGCTACATGCAACCTAGAAGTACAGGAATCAATTAGAAAAACAAGAATTATAGCAAAAAACGAAAAACGTTTCAAGGAATTAATAATAAAGGAGCAAACTAATAACAAGGGACTTGCAAAGTCGATAATAGATGGCGTTTCAGAAGTAATTATAAAACATGGAAAAGCTATAATAGTGGAAGATGACATTTTGGTTTCTGAATATTTTCTGAAATTCATGAACGATTCGCTAACAGTTTATAACGATTCGGACAATGTTGCTTGCATTAATTCGTATGTTTATCCGGTGAAAAATAAACTTCCAGATACGTTTTTTATAAAGGGAGCGGACTGTTGGGGATGGGCTACCTGGCAGCGTGCATGGAATGTTTTCGAACCAGATGGAAAGAAGTTGTTGAATGAAATAGAAAGTAAAAAACTGAAAAAGGAATTTGACTTCGAAGGTTCGTATCCATACTTTAATATGTTGAAAGGTCAGGTGGAAGGGAGAAACAACTCGTGGGCCATTAGATGGTATGCTTCTGCCTTTTTGAGAAATATGTATTGTTTATATCCGGGAATTTCGATGGCCGAAAACATTGGTATTGATGGTTCGGGTGAAAACAGTGGTAGTTCCAATGAAATGAATGTGAGACTATCGGATAGAAGTATTGAGGTGCACCTTATCACCGTATCTGAAAGTGAGCAGGCAAAACAAAGTTTTATAAAGTACTTCTGGAGTTTAACCTTTTATCATCCTACATTATTGACTAGAATAAAGAAAGGAGCAAAGATGTTTTTAAGAAAAATAAAACAGTAATATGAGATTGAATTTTTGTACCCTCTTTAATTCGAATTACCTTTCGCGAGGAATGGTTATGTACGAATCGTTGGTTAAACATTGCGATGATTTCCATTTATATATCTTTGCGTTTGATGACAGGACCAAGGAATATTTAAGTTCTCAGAACTTTGAGCATATCACCGTGATTTCGTTAAAAGAATTTGAAGATGCTGAATTACTAAGAATAAAGCCAACACGAACAGCTGGTGAATACTGCTGGACCTCTACATCGTCAACCATATTGTACTCAATCAATACCTTTCAGCTCGACCATTGTACTTATGTAGATGCTGACCTTTTGTTTTATTCGAATCCAAAAGTTCTGATTGACGAAATGGGGAGCAAATCGGTGCTTATTACTTCGCATCGCTATACAAAAGATTATGACCAATCGATTGAAAGTGGTAAATATTGTGTTCAGTTTGTTCTTTTCAAAAACAATGAACAAGGAATGAAAGTACTGAATTGGTGGCGCAATGCTTGTATTGAATGGTGTTATAATAGGATAGAAGACGGTAAGTTTGGTGATCAGAAATATTTGGATGATTGGACCAATCGTTTCGAAGGGGTTCATGAATTAGAACATCTTGGAGGAGGTGTGGCACCTTGGAATGTGCAGCAATATACATTTAGAGAAACGAATGGGAATTATGAAGGCACTGAAACAGCAACAGGAAAGCAATTTGATTTGGTGTTTTTTCATTTTCATGGTGTGAAGTTTTATGAAAATGATGTGGTTTCGCTCACCGGGCAATTGTATACCATTACGAATGCTATTCAGCACCAGTTGTACAAGCCTTATGTGAATGCGCTTTGCAAGGTGAAAGATAAAATAGAAACGATTGATAGCACAATTAATGCAAACGGAATAAGTGGGCAAGCAAGCTACCTGCCCATGAGTTTTAAACTTAAAATCAGATTCTATTTATCGGGGTTGAGGAAATCGTTAAAGAATATTAACATTACTTATTTGAAAACTAGGGTAGCACATCACTATTATTATTACTGCCGAGATTTTAAAAATGAGTAATTTTAGCACAATTAATAATAATGATGGCACATATAATCGATTTAAAAACATTTACCGATAAAAGAGGAAACCTTACTGTGATTGAGAAGGTGATACCATTTGATATCAAAAGGGTTTTTTACATTTACGGTGTAGATGATTCGAAACGAGGAGGACATCGGCATCACAAAACGATGCAAGCGGCAGTTTGTATAAAAGGAAGTTGTACGATTTATAATAATGATGGTTCAGAAGAAGTAGTATTCGAATTGAACCAACCCAACAAATGTTTATTTATTGAACCCAAAGATTGGCACACGATGTACAATTTTACAGAAGATGCAATATTGATGGTGTTTGCATCGGAATATTTTGATGCTGCTGATTATATATTTGAACCTTACAAAAAATGATTGAATACGAAAACCTCGGTAAATTAAACCAACCTTTTTTTGAAGAATTCGAAGGTGCTTTTCAGGAAACATTAAAAAGTGGTTGGTACATATTAGGAAAAAAAGTAGAGCAGTTCGAAAGGGAATTCGCTGGTTATTGTGGGACTCAACATTGTATAGGTGTTGCAAATGGTTTGGATGCTTTGATATTGGCCTTAAGAGCGTTTGACTTTCCAAAAGGGAGTGAAATAATCGTTCCTTCTAACACTTATATTGCTACCATACTATCAATTGTACACAATGGATTAATTCCAATATTGGTGGAGCCTGATATTGCGACTTACAATATTGATGCAAAAAAAATAGAGGAGAAAATAACTTCTAAAACTTCGGCAATACTGGTGGTGCATCTCTACGGAAAAGTATGTGAGATGGATGCCATAATTAACATTGCTAGAAAACACCATCTAAAAGTGATTGAAGATTGTGCTCAAGCACATGGGGCAAAGTATAAAAACAAAAAGGCTGGAAGTTTTGGTGATTTAAATGCTTTTAGTTTTTACCCTTCTAAAAATTTAGGTGCGCTGGCAGATGCAGGAGCGATAACTACCAATGATGAAGAGCTTGCAGGAGCGATTAAATCTTTGAGAAATTACGGTTCGAAAATGAAATATTATAATGAGCTAGTAGGTTTCAATTCTCGATTAGATGAAATGCAGGCGGCATTTCTTTCGGTTAAGTTGAAGTATCTTGACAAGATTAATGAACATAAAAGAAAACTTGCATCGGTGTATTTAAAAGAATTAAAATCCGATTTTATTTTACCACAAGAGCACCCTGATTATTTTGATGTTTATCATATTTTTAATGTTCGTCACCCAAAGCGTGACCAACTAAAAGAGTATCTTTTGAAAAATGAAATTCGCACAGAAATTCATTATCCGGTTTCACCTAACAAGCAATTAGCGATGAAAGGAATCATAGATCATCAACAAACTCCTATTTCAGAAGAAATTCATCAAACCACGTTAAGTTTGCCTATTTCCTATTTCCATAAGGAAATTGAGATATTACATGTGATTGAAGTAATGAACAGATTTTAGAATGCTTAAACTATCTGTAATCACCATCAATTTTAACAACAAAGAAGGACTTGAAAAAACAGTTAAAAGTGTAGTTTGCCAGACCTTTTCTAACTTTGAATATATAGTAATAGATGGAGGGTCGAATGATGGAAGTGTTGAAGTTCTTAAACAGTATCAAGATAAGATTACCTATTGGGCTTCGGAAAGCGATAATGGAATTTATCATGCGCAGAACAAAGGGATAGAAAAAGCAAAAGGAGAATATTGCCTGTTTCTGAATTCGGGCGACTATTTGGCTGGTGATGATGTAATTGATTCTGTTTTCAAGAATAATGAGTCTTTTGAATTAATAGCATGTGACCTTTTATTTGATTATGGCAGAAACAAATTAATTAGGAAAAATCAACCAGATTTACTTTCATTTTTTTACATGATGAGCACCTCGTTATTTCATCCTTCTACTTTTATTAAAAAATCTTTATTCGAGAAGTTTGGGCTTTATGATGAACAATTGAAGATTGCTGCCGATTATGATTTCTTCCTAAAAACGACTTTGGTAAATAAAGTGTCTTATAATCACATGTCTATTGCTGTTTCAGCATTTGATACAAGTGGAATAAGTTCGAATAGTAATTACTTAAAGAAACTCGAAGAAGAACGATTGTCAATACAATTGAAGTACTTTCCAGATTATATTGTAAAGGCTGCGATAGATTACAATAAATTAATTACATCCGATTCATTTAAATTATTTTCACTATTAAAAAAGAATGTCGTCTTAAATTCGATTGCTAGGCTTGTTTTTAGCATTTTAAAAAAAATTAAACATTTAATTAAGAATTAAAATTCCAATTAGATGCAATCAAAAAATCCTTTAGTTTCAGTTATCGTTCCATGTTATAACTACGCTCACTTTTTACCAGACCTATTTAATTCTTTGAAGAAGCAAACATACGATAATTGGGAGTGTATCGTTGTTGACGATGCTTCTAAAGATAATACAGAAGAAGTGGTTAGGAGTTTCGCATTAATAGATAATAGAATTAATTATTACTCTAAACAGAATGCAGGAGCAGCGGAAGCAAGAAATTATGGTTTAAAGTTGGCAAAAGGAGAGTTTATTCAATTTATTGACGCGGATGATTTGATTGGAGAAGATAAATTCAAAGTACAATTAGGATTGTTTGAAATTAATAGTGCTTTAGATATAGTTTATTGTGGTTACCTATTTATTGATTCCGAATTAAAGAAACAATGGAAAAACGAAATAATAAATGAAAGACTTTCCGATTTGCCATTCAGAGATTTTATTAATTATTGGGAATATAGCTTAATGATTCCGATTCATAGCTTTTTATTTAGAATTAGTTGTTTCAAAAAGAATGGTGCCTTTGATTCAAATTTTAAAACTCATGAAGATTGGGATTTGCATTTAAATTTTAGTTTAAATGGTTTAAAATATTTGACGCACGATTATATTGGAGCTTATTACCGAATTCATCCAAGCAGTTCTTCACGAAATGATTTGACAAGAAATCGAAAAGATACTTCAGATATTTTGGCAAAATACCGGTTAAAAGTAAATTTTATGTCGTTAGAATATTTACTGATCCTAAATCGGTATTTTGAATATTTCGTTGATTTTATAATAGAATCGGCTTATCACAAAAGAATTAGATTTTTTACAGTTGTTCAAAACGACATGGGCAAATTTTGGAATTTAATTGCCTTTGTATTATCTCCGTTCTACTTTCTGAAAAAAATTATTTATAAGATAGCTCGTTAGATGGAAATAGTTGACATATCGATTATAATTGTTAATTACAATGTGAAGGAATTTCTAATTCCATGTCTACGTTCTATTTATGCAAGCGAAATAGGATTGATTAAATTAGAAGTTATTGTTATAGACAACAATTCTACAGACAATAGTGTAGAAATTGTAGTTACGGAATTTCCTCAAGTCATAATTATCCGAAACAATTATAATGCAGGCTTTCCGAAAGCTAATAATCAGGGATTCGAGATAGCAAAAGGAAGGTATATTTTTATGTTAAATCCAGATACGGAATTACTTGATAACGCATTGACAAAATTATATCATTTTATTGAGAACAATTCGGATATTTCACTAATAGCACCTCAATTGTTGAATTCAAATTTGACATTTCAATCAAGCGTTTGGCGTTATCCTAGTCTTTGGTATATTTTCTGTGAAACGCATTATCTTAAATGGTTTTTGAGAAGAAAAAACTATCTTGACATAGATTTGAATAATCCTTTTTTGGCTGAATCCTTTTCTGGCGCAGCAATAATGTTTAATAGGTTAGTTTTTGAGAAAATAGGAATGCTAGATGAAACAATGTTCTGGATTGAGGATATTGACTTTTGTTATAGAGCAAATAAAGAAGGGATGCGACTACTTTATTATCCTTATGCTCAAATCAAACATCACATTGGGCAAAGTGCAAAAAAAAATTATAATGTATCGATTTCGAATCAAATTGTAAATAAGATAAAGTTCTTTAAAAAGCATTATGGCAATTTGCAATTGAAGCTGGTAACTATTATTAGTGTTTATGAAGTATTGATTAAGTTGCTCGTATTTGGCATTTTGTTCCCTTTTAACAAGGTATATAACAAAAAGGCAAAGGCTTATTTTCATACCTTGCCATTAGTATTTAATCCTCATCGAGATATAAAATAAATATGGAAAATAAATTGAAAGTTATCATTACTGGTGCTACAGGTTTTATTGGCAAGCACTTGCTTGAGGATATTGACTTAAATAAATACATCGTCACAATAATTACGCGCCATTCTAACAAAGTAAGTAGTTCTATTTCGAACAAATTCAATGTACAAATTGCTGATTTAAGAGATGTGGATTCTCTAAAAAAGGCGTTTCAGGGTCAAGATATCTTCATCAATTTAGCTGCAGAAGTTCGTAATTTGGATGAAATGGAAGAAACCAATATAGGGGGTACAAAAAATTTGATAGAAGCAATTAATTTCAGCAATATCAAAAAGGTTATTCATCTAAGCAGTGTTGGTGTTACTGGGAAATCTTATTCAGATAAGTTAATTTATGTTGACGAAGAAGTTGTTTGTACTCCACTCAATGAGTATGAAAGGACAAAGAGTGTTTCAGAAATGTTATTTTTGGAAGCTCAGAAAACGCTCGGATTCAGTCTTATCGTGTTACGTCCAACAAATGTTTATGGAGAGTTTCATTCTTTTAATGCATTATTAAAAATGATGAATCACATTAAAAAATGGTCTTTAGTTGCTTACTTTAATTCGGCAATGGTGAATTACGTTTATGTCAAAGATATAACTTCGTTAATATGTTATTTTATTGAAAATGAAAGTAGATACCTTGTCTTAAATGTTGGACAAGCCGAGACCCTTGAACGATTTTTTTATCATGTTGCAGAAGAGTTAGGAATAGGGCTTAAGACAATTGCTTTGCCTTCATTAATAGTTAAATTAGGGAGAATATTAGAAATTAATAAAATTCGAACAATTTCTAACGAAGTGGTTTATACAGATAAAAGACTACTTGAATTTTTTAATTATCCGTATGGTTTAAAAAAAGGAATTCAGAGAACTGTAAATCATTATAAAAATCAAGATTTGATAAAACAATAATTGTTTAATGATAGAAATAATTATAAGAATGAAAGTTGTAATTTTAGGCGACAATAGAAGTGTACATATTCAGGAATGGATTTCATCTGTTCAAGCAAGTAATAAAGTTGAACTTCATGTAATAACTTTTGACAATGGTGTTAAGTTCGAAGGCGTAACTTATCATTCATTGGTTAAGTTCGGCAGCTCAAAATTCAATTATTTACTAAATATCTTTAGAGTTAAATCGATTGTAAAGTCAATAAACCCGGACTTAATTCATGCTCACTATGCAACTAGTTATGGGTTTTTAGCTCGGTATTCTGGATTTCATCCATATATTATTACTGGATGGGGAGCAGATATTTTTGATAGTCCGAAGAACATTATAATGAAGAAAGTACTTATTAATTCTTTTAAAAATGCTGATGCTATTTCGGTTCTATCTGAAATTACACGTTCAGAAATGAAGAAACTAACTCCAAAATATGTACACTTGATTCCGTTCGGTGTTGATGTAAATAAATTCACTCCAAAAATTACAAAGAATCCTAATTTAGTTCGCATTGGAACCATTCGGACACTTTCTGAAAAATATGGAGTAGAATTTTTGATTAGAGCTTTTGAAAAACTAAGTAAAAAGCATGAAAATATACAATTAGAAATTGTTGGAGATGGTCCCCTCCGACCATATTTGGAAAATCTAGTAAAAGAGTTTGGGTTGGAAAATAAAGTCATTTTTCATGGATACATAAATCAAAATTCATCCTTTGATCAATACATAAAGATTTTAAGTAGTTTTGAAATATTTGCAATATTATCGATTTTGGATTCTGAAACTTTTGGTGTGGCCGCTGTTGAAGCATCAGCCTGTGGAATCCCTGTTGTTGCAACCTCAGTTGGTGGATTACCTGAAGTTGTGAAATCGGAAATTACAGGAATTATTGTACCTCCCCAAGATGTGGAAGCAACTTTCATGGCCTTAGATCGATTGGTTTCAAATATTAGTTTACGTCATGAAATGGGTATCAATGGTAGATTAAATGTACTTAAAAAGTACAATTGGTTAGAAAATACAAATCAAATGCTTGATCTGTACAGCCAAACAATTAAATCATCAAAAATCAATAAGCATAGATGAGGAGATATTCGAAAAGTTATTTTGAGCATATTTATAGAGTAAATATTCTTTTTGAAAAATGAGAATATTAATCCTTACTCAGTATTTTCCTCCAGAAGTTGGTGCACCTCAAAATCGTTTGTATGAGTTAGCGGTTCGATTGCAAGACAAGGGAGAAGAGGTTAGTGTTCTCACCGCAATGCCTAATTATCCTCAAATGGAAATTCATGATGAATATAAAGGTAAATTTTATCATTACGAAGACATGAGTGGATTACAAGTGCATCGCTCTTGGATATACGTCAGTAAAAGTAAGGGTATCTTCAAAAGATTACTTAACTACTTTTCATTTGTTTTTTCCTCGATGTATGTTGGCTTATTCAAGATCAGGAAATTTGATTTTATCTTATGTGAAAGTCCTCCTTTGTTCTTAGGAATTACGGCATTTGTTCTGAAGAGAAGAAAGAAATCAAAACTGGTATTCAATGTCTCTGATTTATGGCCAGAGAGCGCTGAGAAACTTGGGCTAGTAACAAATCAGTTTTTCCTCAAGACTGCAACGAGATTAGAAGAGTTTATGTATCGTAAGTCTGAATTAATTTGCGGGCAAACACAGGGAATATGTAGGAACATTCAATTAAGATTCCCTGATAAAAAAGTGTTTTGGTTACCGAATGGTGTTGATTTAGGGTTTTATAATTTCGATAATAGTTCATCAGATTGGAGAATACAGAATGGTTTTGATGCCGATGATTTTCTCTTGCTTTACGCTGGTATATTAGGTCATGCACAAGGATTAGAGGTAATAATAAAGGCAGCAGATAAATTAAAACAAAACCAAAAGATAAAATTCTTAATTATCGGCAGTGGACCAGAAAAAGAAAAACTAAGAAATCTTTCAGCATCTTTAAAAACTGAAAATGTTTTCTTTTTTGATTCGGTGACTAAAATTCAAATGCCTGGAATTGTTTCCGTTATTGATGTAGCCGTCATCCCTTTAAAACGATTAGAATTGTTTAAAGGAGCAATCCCTTCTAAAATATTTGAGAACTTGGCCATGAAAAAGCCGCTGCTCTTGGGTGTTGAAGGCGAGGCGAAGGATTTGTTTATTGATACTGGAAAATGTGGGTTAGCATTTATACCTGAGGATGCAGAAGATTTAGCTGAAAAGGCACTTCAGCTTTTTAATAATAGGACAGAATTGAAAATTTTGGGACTAAATGGTTACAACTATGTGAAAGCAAATTTCACACGGGACCAAATTGCAGAGAAGTTTCATGAGCAACTAAAATTGGTGTGATGCAAGAAGAAGTTGATAAGATAAAAAAGGCTTATTTCAATCGAAAAAAAATTGAAGCCTCTGGGAAACTCAATCATGCAATGTATTCGAGCTACATAGCGGCTGAACGAGAAAAAATATATGAAACTATTATACAGAAATCATTTTCTAATCTAAAGAATCGAAGGTTAATTGAAATAGGAGCAGGTGGAGGTTCAAATATCGAGTTTTTTCATCAACTTGGCATTTCTTATTCGAATATATTTGCCAACGAACTTATAGATGAAAGAATAAATGATTTAAAAAAGAAATTCCCTGAAATAAATGTATTAGAAGGTAATGCTATGGATATAAAGATCGATAGTAAATTTGATATCGTTTTTCAATCTACTGTCTTCACCTCAATATTAAATGATGATATGCAATTAGCTGTTGCAAAAAAAATGTGGGAAGTACTGAGTGATGATGGAATCATACTTTGGTACGATTTTGTTTACAACAACCCGAATAATAAAGACGTAAGAAAAGTATCAAGAAAAAGAATAAAGGCTCTTTTTCCTAATGGTACCATGTTTACCTTTATTAAAGTTACCTTGGCACCTCCAATTGGAAGAAGGGTAGGCAAAATGTATCCTTTTTTTAATACTTTTAAATTTTTAAGAACACACTTAATCGCAGTAATAAGGAAATAAAATTGTCGAAGAACCAAGTCCATAATAAATTATATTTCTATTTGGCGATACTCATTGCCTTTAGCTTGCCATTTGCACGACTCACTCCTGTGTTTATTGTTTTGATGGTTGTCAATTGGTTGGTTGAAGGTGATTTCAAAAATAAGCTCCTTTCATTTTTAAAGAACAAGTATTCGCTTTTGTTCTGTTCTTTCTATTTGCTTCATGCAATAGGATTACTCTATAGTCAGAATATCGATTCGGCAGGATTCGATTTACAAGTGAAACTTTCATTGCTCATTTTTCCTATATTGCTCTCTTCTCGTCCATTTAATACGAAAGCAAAAGATTCAATTTTCTATGCTCTGATTTCGGGAGCTATTCTTTCTGCCCTTATTATTTTAATTAGGGCTACTTATATCTACTTTACGATTGGAGAAAATGATTTTTATTACGAAGTGTTTTCTTATTTCGTTCATCCTAGCTATTTTTCCATGTATATTAATATGTGTATCGGTTGGATATTGATTAATCTTCTTCAAAATAATAGAACAGTTCTCGTTGTAAATAATCTCATTATCCTTCTTTTAGTCCTGTTCTTATCAGTGATTGTTTTACTTCTTTCTTCAAAGTTGGGTATCATCACTATGGTTTTGATGTATGTGTTCTTTATTATTTCTTACATCATTACTCATAAAAAATACCTCATTGGTATATTGGGTTTGTTGTTATTAGCCATATCTTCTGTGATGGTTATTAAATTAGTTCCTGAAATACAAGGAAGGATTGATAGGGCTTTTTCCGCTGTGGTCAATCCAACACCAAATAGCACGGATGCAGAGAGCACTGCTGTTCGGTTGTTGATTTGGAATGCGGCTAATCAGGTGATTTCGGAGAATCTTTGGGTTGGTGTAGGTACAGGTGACGCTAAAGATGCCTTGATGAAGGAATACACAAAACGGGGTATGACAGGTGCCATTGAACATGATTTAAATGCCCATAACGAGTTCTATCAAGTTTTTGTTGCATTAGGCATTATTGGTTTTGTTTTGCTTCTTGCCAATTTGTATTTTCCTTTAATCTTTGCGTTTAAGAATGGTAATTTGGTTTATATTTTATTTCTAATAATTATTATTCTAAATTTCTTACCCGAGTCGATGCTTGAGACGCAAGCTGGGGTTATGTTTTTTGCTTTCTTCAACTCCTTGCTATGTTTTCATAAATCAAAGAGTGTAGATTAACCTTTTAATTTAATTAACGATATGATACCATTTTCTCCTCCACACATTGATCAAAAAATAATTGATGAAGTAACCAAAGTTTTAAAATCGGGTTGGATAACAACTGGTCCTCAAACGAAGTTGTTTGAAAAGGAACTAACAAAATACTGTGGCAACAAATCAACCTTGTGTTTGAATAGTGCCACTGCAGGCTTAGAGATTATCTTGCGTTGGTACGGTGTGAAAGAAGGCGATGAAGTGATTTTGCCGGCCTACACCTATTCCGCCACAGCCAATGTAGTGATGCATTGCGGAGCTACACCTGTGTTTGTTGATGTTAATTCGGATGACTTCAACATTTCTGTTCAAAATATTGAGAAGGCAATAACCTCGAAAACAAAAGTGGTGATGCCTGTTGATTTTGCAGGTTATCCCTGCGATTATGATGCGATCAATACATTGGTAAGAAAGCACAGTGCAACTTTCACTGCATCTTCTGATGAGCAAAAGATGCTTGGCCGAATTTTGGTGCTTTCCGATTCTGCGCATTCGGTTGGTGCTTGGTATAAAGGCAAACGAGCAGGTTCATTGACTGACGTTTCGGTATTTTCATTTCATGCTGTAAAAAACTTAACCACTGCCGAAGGTGGAGCTATTGCTTTAAATCTTCCTGAACCATTCGATAATGAGGCAGTTTATAAATCGCTATGTGTGAAAACGCTTCATGGTCAAGATAAAGACGCCTTGGCAAAAACACAAAAGGGTAATTGGCGATACGATATTGTAGAGGCCGGTTACAAATGCAACATGACTGATATAATGGCAGCTATTGGTCTTGTTGAGTTGGCGCGTTACGATGCGGATACTTTATCGAAACGTAAAGCAATTTGCGAAAAGTACTCGAGTGCGCTATCGCAATATGATTGGGCGCAAATTCCTGTTCAATTTATTCATCCATCGAATGACACTTCAATAGAAACTTGTTATCATCTCTATCCTTTACGTATAAAAGGTATTACAGAAGCACAAAGAGATGCCATCATTACAGAGATATTCAATTGTGAAGTTTCGGTGAATGTCCATTTCATTCCGGTGCCGATGATGAGCTTCTACAAAAACCAAGGATATGATATTAAAAATTATTCTATCACTTATGATAATTATTCGCGAGAAATTACCTTGCCTGTTTTTTATGATTTGACCGAAGAGATGATTAACACTGTGATTAACGCTGTTATTATATCTGTTCAAAAGATAATTGGCTAAATACTCACTTATTCATTTAACACCGATAAGCTAGTCATCTTGAAAAGAATCTTCGACCTTTTTTTTTCTTCTATTGGATTAATTATCCTACTTCCTTTTTTCATCATTATTGGGTTGATGATAATGATAGATTCTCGAGGTGGTGTGTTTTACAAACAAGTGCGCGTGGGAAGAGCAGGCAAGGATTTCAAACTTTTTAAATTTAGGTCGATGCGGGTAAATGCTGACAAAGGCAGTTTGCTTACGGTGGGTGGACGTGATAGCCGAATCACCAGAATGGGTTATTTTATAAGGAAGTATAAACTCGATGAATTGCCTCAGCTACTTAATGTCTTCCTTGGTCACATGAGTTTGGTTGGTCCACGGCCGGAGGTGAGGAGGTATGTGGACATGTATAACGAAGAGCAGTTGAAGGTGCTTTATGTAAAGCCAGGAATTACTGATTACGCAAGTATGGAGTACAGTAACGAGAACGAAATTTTGGGGAACGCTATTGACCCTGAAAAGGTTTACATAACGGAGATAATGCCAGCTAAATTGAAACTTAACTTGAAATACATTGACGAACAAGGCATGATGACCGATTTTAAAATCATCCTTAAAACCATCAAAAAGATTGTATCGCACTAAATCATTTTATTCAAACTTAACATTTCGTCACTTATTTTAGTATTAAATTAAAAATTGTTCCATTTTTACAACCTATAATATATCAATATGAAGAAAATAGTTATTCTTAGTTTTATTCTTAGTGCTTTCGTTACGCTCAATTCCATGGCTAGTCCGGGAGATACGGTAGTGGTTCAAACATTTAGTTTTGGTTCGCCACAAGATGCATGGTTTGTTTTCCCCTCAGATACCATGAGATGTGAGAAGGTGTTGATGAAATACACGCTGAAGTGCAATCCTGCGCAGTCGCCTGCTTGTGGTGAGTGGGATTATTTAACGTATACGTATTTGTATAAGCATACTCACTTGCAAGATTCAACTATGATGCATCAGCCGGTGTACACTGTGAATGGAGCTACTCCTGCTACGTTTAGTTATATGAATACTCCTTCGTATAGTTATCATCCTAGTTGGCAGTATTACATGGTGAACACTGGTACTACCTCTTTGAACACCTATACCGTTGGCAATGGTTCGGCTGCAAGCACTCTTCCTTTTGATGCTTCTCAACCTGTTTCGCATACTCAATATCTTTGGAAAGCGAGTGAAATAACTGCTGCAGGAATGAGTGCTGGTGCTATATCGGGTCTTCAGTTTTATCTTCAATCGTTGGGTGGTAATTTGCACAACATGAAAATAAGAATCAAATCATCACCTCTCGACTCATTGTCGCAAGCCACATACAGCGATACGGCCTTTACTACGGTGTACTCACAAAACACTCAATTCACATTGCTGGGCTGGAATAGTCTGCAGTTCACCACACCTTTCAATTGGGATGGTCTTTCGAATTTATTGGTTGATATTACTTACGATAACCTTGTTCCTAGCACGGATAACCTTTTGGCAGCAAGCACTACTTCATTCAACTCATCGTTGAGCAATGCGGGAAGCGATAGAGTAGCCGCCTTTCATAGTGCAGGATACGTAAACATTCCATTGAACAATCAACTTACTGCTATTGATTCTTTCGTAACGGTTACGTTTTGGTGTTACGGGTCACCGAGTCTGCAACCGATGAATGGTACTGCTTTCGAAGCGGTTGACTCCCTTGGTCATCGTTTATTGAACTCACATCTTCCATGGTCGGATAGCAATGTGTATTGGGATGCAGGATATGGTGGTACTTCGTACGACAGAATAAACAAAGCGGCTGTATCTGCCGAAATTAAAGGGCAATGGAATCATTGGGCATTTACAAAAAACACAGTTACAGGTGCTATGAAAATTTATTTGAATGGTGCTCTTTGGTTTTCGGGCACTGGCAAAACCAAGAGTATGAAAGGTATTAAGAATTTCAGAATTGGAAAAGGCAACTGGAGTGGCTCTCAAACCTACGAGGGCAAGATAGATGAGTTTGCGGTGTTTAATGCGGAGTTGTCGGCTGCTACCATTCAAACCTATATGAATAAACAGATTGATGCTGCTCATCCTAATTATGCTAACCTAGCTTTGTATTATCATTTTGATGATGGAAATTACATGACCTTTGCCGATGCTGCACCAGTGGCTCATCCTACAGCTACCTTAAATTCGGTTGATAATCCGTTGAGAGACGCTGCAGAAATTGTTTCGGGACTTACTACTTCTACTTTACGTCCTAATATTATTTTCGAACAAGGTGTGTACACTCAGCATTTAGACTCTACTTTGGTGGTTGACTCTACCGTGAATGTACCTGTTCAAATTGTGACGTATACCGATTCTATTAATAATCAGGGAGGTGTAACTTCTACTTTTAATGTATGGCCTTCGTATTACAATCATTATTTATACAATGCACAAGGTGTTGCTTACGATTCGACCTTCGTAACACCTGACTCTACCATGAATGAAGTGTATTACAATTGGTATCACAAATTTCCACAAGTGTTGCGTTATGAGTTGGCCCGCTTCATTACCCCTTATGGCAATGGTTTGAGCTTGGGTAACGGTTTCACTTGGACCTTTGATGTAAGTGATTATCGTACCTTGCTTGCCGATAGTGTTCATTTGAATGCTGGCAATTGGCAGGAATTGTTGGATGTGAAATTTTTATTAATCAAAGGTATTCCGCCACGCGACCCAATAGCTGTGAAGAACCTTTGGAATGGAGGGTTCAACTATGGTACACCAACAGATTCCATCACGCATCTTCAGACACTCAATTTAAATATTCCGGCTAATGCTTTTAACTCGCGCTGGAAGTCGCGTATTACGGGACATGGCATGGACACACCTAACAACTGTTCCGAATTTTGCGCCATTCCGCATTACTTTAAGGTGAACGGTATTCAACAGTTTTCGAAAACCGTTTGGCGTGATAACTGCGATGTGAATCCTGTTTATCCACAAGGTGGCACATGGGTGTATAGCCGTGCCAACTGGTGTCCGGGTGCTGAAGTGTGGACTTACGATTGGGAACTTTCTCCGTTTGCTTTGCCTAATAATTCAGTAGCCCTCAACCACTCGGTGCAGCCTTATACGCATACGGGCAGTTGGGATTATTTTCAAATAGAAGACCAACTGATAACGTATGGTGCTCCCAATCACACGTTGGATGCAGCTGTTGAGGATATCCTCTCGCCAAGCACTGACCAGATGTATGGACGATACAATCCAGTTTGTACGAGCCCTATTGTGAAAATAAAAAATACAGGTTCCTCCGTTCTCACTTCGCTCGACATTACGTATGGCTTGGTGGGAGCTGTTTTGTCAACCTATCATTGGACCGGCAATCTTAAGTTTACCGAGTCGGCAACGGTTACACTCGGCACTTTCGCGTGGCTGCAAGGCGCAACCGACTTTACGGTTTCGGTTAGTAATCCGAATGGAGGTACTGATCAATATGCCAACAACAATGTTAAGCTTTCGCATTTCACCTATCCATCGGTGTTTCCAAGTCAAATGGTCATTGAATTAAAAACAAATACGTTTCCGCAAGACAATGCTTATACGTTGAAAGATGATGTAGGAAATATTATTTTTTCGCGTAGTAACATGCTTGCCAATACCGTTTATAAAGATACCATGAACCTTCTGAACGGTTGCTATACCTTCGAACTCACCGATAATGCTGCTGGAAATGGCGGTGGTGGTGGCGATGGTTTGTATTGGTGGGCGAATACCAATCAGGGCTCTGGTTACCTGCATTTCAGACGTGTGACACCGAATGCTATTTTCAAAAATATTAGTCCTGATTTTGGTGGGAAAGTCTATCAACAGTTCACCGTTGGCTTAACTTCGAGTACCAACGACTTGGTATATACCGATAAAGCGCTGCTCAATGTTTACCCCAATCCTTCTGATGGTCATGTGTACATCAATGTTGATTTGTCGGTTCGCAAGGATGGCAAGATTGAGATTTTTGATGTGATGGGTAAAAAAGTGTATAACTATGAATTCAAAAGTCTCACTGCCGAAAGTGTAAATGCCGATTTATCATTCCTTAAAAAAGGAGTGTATTTTGTAACGCTTCGCACGGGTGATGAATTTGTGTCGAAGAGGATGATTATTCAATAAAAAATTGCGAAGCAAAAGGGGACTGAAAAGACCAAATTTTGGGTAGGATTTTCACCTAAAATGACGGTTAGGATGCTCCCAAAATTTGCAATTATTGCAAAAATCTCGAACCATCGCCATAGCGAGTAGAAAACTACCGCCAAACAACCGATGGTTGGCAAAATTTGGAGCCAATGAGCTCCCTAGAAAGGAAGGAATCTCCGCAGGATTCCTTCCTTTTTTGTTAAATAATCTTGATATTCAGCACTATAAAAGGCGAGTCCTAGTAAGATTCCGTGTTAGAAAGTGGCAGAAATACCCCCCTTTTTTCGACTTACGAGGCATAGCCTTGCGAGCAATCCTATGCCTCGTAAACATACGACCGGCAGGATTGCGCGCAAGGCGACCGATCGTAAGTTTACGAGGGGCAGTTTTGGGACCAAACTCGGGGCTCGTAATATTACGAAACATAAGTTTTGAACTGAGGACATCCAACGTAAGATTACGAGGGGTCGGATTTCAAAAAAAATGACCTTCGCAAGCTTACGATTCTCGACTTGAAATATCATTTTTTACCTAAACGGATGTCGATTTTTGGAAATACACTATAATATATAGTGTGAAATCTTATGAAATGGGAAATGAATTTTAGGGGGGGCGAACGTTATTTTGTGAAAAGGAAAATGAAGTGGAAACTAATCAGTCAATAATTAGCTTACCGCAAGGTTGAGCAACACGAAGGCTGCAAACACTACCGAAGCAATACCATTGGTGGTGGCGAAGGCAATGTTCACCTTACTCAAATCGTCAGGTTTCACCAGCGAATGTTGGTAAATAAGCATACCCACAAACACCGCAGTGCCTACCCAATACCACAACTGAAAATGTGCATAATAGCCAGCGTAGAGAATAAACGATGCACTAATAAGGTGTAAAAAAGAAGACAACATCAAAGCCCCACGTTTGCCAAGCCATACTGGTATGGATTTTAAGTTCTTCGATTTATCAAACTCCTCGTCTTGCAAGGCATAGATTATATCGAACCCACTTACCCAGAACAAAACAGCGAACGAAAAAAACAAGGGTAAGATATTAAACTCTCCTGTTACAGCCAAGTAAGCTCCTATGGGTGCTAGTGCCAAACCAATTCCTAAAACAAGATGACACAGTGCGGTGAAGCGCTTCGTAAGGCTATAGCCTAAGATAACAAGCAAGGCTATAGGCGAAAGGTAAAAACAAAGACGATTGATAAAATAGGTGGTAGCAATAAATAATGCGCAACTAATGATAACGAATGCTAATGCGTTCGATGGTTTAATAACACCAGCCGGAATCTCCCTCACTGCAGTGCGTTCGTTTAGTTCGTCATACTTTCGGTCGATGAATCGGTTGAAAGCCATGGCAGCGCTACGAGCAAACACCATGCATAACAATACGTATACGAACAACCGTGCATCAAACGCGTGATGTGTAAAGGTGATGGCTAAAAAGAAACCAATGATGGCAAAAGGTAAAGCAAAGATAGTGTGACTAAATTTGATAAGCGATAAATAGTTGGTAACAATCGTTGTTGGTGCTTTCGGCATTACTGATTGTGAAAATGATTTAAAAAATTAATCAATACAATCAATAGAATAGGAATAGAACTAAGTAACATCCCGATAACACCTTCAGTATATTTTTTTCTTCTTATATCATATTTGTTGTCAATGAAAATATACAAGGTAGAGGTGGATAGACCAAGCACCCCAAACATGATAGCCCAAAAGATGAGGTCTGGAAAAAGACAAAGAAATGTGGCCATGCTGCCAAAAGCCATGGCCGCTTTGCCGATAATGAATAAACGTTTGCGTACTGACATGCTACTATTTTAAAGGATAATTAATTTCTGAGTTACTACTTTATTTCCGTTCACCAACAAGTTACAAAAGTAAACACCAGCTTTAAGGGTATTGTTTAATTGAACAATATGATTGTTTACATTTATTGATTTCACAAATTCTCCAACCGCATTGTAAATCCTAAGTTCCACTTTGTCGGAACTTTTGTAATTACTCACCGCAAGGTTCACCACCGTACCTTCGCTGGATGGATTAGGATAAATATGCAAATCATTTTTGGTTGACTCACTGATTGGATTAGTACCAACCGCACAATTGGTTAATGCTCCAAAAGCATTCGCTTTACCATATCCATATATATTATTACGCACCATGCCCGTAAAATTATCTAAGGTAGTACAATTGTCAATCGCGGTTCGAAATTGTGAGGCAGTGGCCGTTGGGTTTTTTTGCAAATACAAAGCAGCAATACCAGCCACCGATGGAGCAGCATGCGAAGTGCCCCCATCGCGAACATGCACACTATCCAAAGACAATGCATCGCCATAACAACACGTAATTGTAGGGATGATAGACAACACAACAGCAGCCATGGTCATATCCCCAGGTGCAACCACATCCGGTTTGGTGCGCCCATCAAGAGTAGGACCTTGACTAGAGGTAGGATGAATCAATCCTGGAACTTTGGTATAATCTACATATAAAGTATTGAAATAATCTTGATAACTTCTTCTGTTGGTGTAATTACCTACTGTCACCACATTATCTAAGCATTGAAAGCTCGAACAAATGGTCTTGTGTGTATCCGGAAGTTTGCAATATACGCTGTCGGTCATCACCGATGCAGGAGGTAAACCTCCATTAACCATATCGTAGCTCCACAAATCAAAACTACCAGAGCCTGTTGTGAACAAACGCCAATCAAGTGTTTGCCAACCAGCAAACGTAGTATCGGCCTGAACTACAAATTCAATTTCGTAATTACCTGTGCTCGGAACACTGGTGATGGATTGAATAAGCGCCACACGATTACCACCATAATATAAGGTATCATTGCGAAGCACATTAAGCGGTAGCATTGACGAGAAGTGAATCCTTCCAAGATTGTTATACAAAGGCGATCGTTGAACAGCCCCAATTGAGAAATGCACATTCGCCATATTGGCGGCACTTCCGTAGAGTTGCATATCATTACCAATGTACCCCGAAGGAATGGCGAACAGTGTAAAGTTGGTGTCAGCAGTAACCGAGTATCCAAGGTGAATAGGATTGTTTCCATCATTACCAGCAGCAGCTACCAGCGCACGTCCGTTATGAGCATTCATCAAATTGTTAATCATTTGCGCCTCCAAATCTTTTCCATCATGAGAGCCGTAAGTATTGCCAACTCCTCCCAGTTGCCCACCAATACTGATGTTGATAACACAAGGTTTTCCCATGGCCAATGCTTTTGCATAAATATAATTTACACCATCAAGAATGGATGACTGATTACTATTGAAATTTAAAGCCACCATAATAATATCCGCTTTTGGAGCAGCTCCTTTGTACATACCTGATGCAAGACCATTGCCCACTGCCACACCAGCCACATGCGTTCCATGACCATACGAAGCAAGGTCGTTGGAGGCTGAGGCCAAACCTGCATCAATATCCGAATTAGTGAATTCGACACCATAAGTAAAACCCGAAGGTGCAGTACCAGTTAGATTGTGGTCCCACAAATATTTCACACGACTATGATGAGTGCTATCTTGAAAATCAGGATGTGTGAAATCGATTCCAGTATCGATAAATCCAACCACGATGCCATTTCCATCGTATCCCTGTGAAAGTGGCGCTACACCAGCATGTACCGCAAGGATATTATTGTTCTTCAGCATGGTGTCGTTCAGCGGACGAGCGGTATGAGCAACCGTTTCTAATCGTAGCACTGCTTTATTTGACATTACATTGTCGATGCTCTGAAGAGGCAAATTCACTTTGGCAATATCCCTGGCTGCGTATTGAAACTTCCCACCTTCTGCGGCAACCAATTGTTTAATGGTTTCCACATCGCCTTGTATAAGCACTTCGATGGATTTGTTTTGTAAAACATCCTTTTGATGAACCGCTTTGTACAAAGTAAGTGGTGCAGTGTTTTGAGCGTTAGTTGCAATGGAGAGAATGCAGCAAAGCATGATGAATAGTATTTGTTTTTTCATTTTGTTGTAGTTTTTTTGTTTATTCAACGTTTTAAAACAAGTTAATAAAATTACCTGTTCGGAAATGAGCAGGAAAAATACAACTATTTTCTTAATTTAATAGGATATTTGTTCAAATAGAGGTGAATTACATCATTTTTGCTATTTCTCTTAAGTAATGTCTTACATATTTTTAAGCATATCAATCATCATCGCATTACAGTTTCAAAATGATTTTGAACTAACAGTCCTTGCTCCAATTCCTAAAATGGGATAGGTAAATAAAAATAAACTCTTACTTTTGCTAAAAAAGAAATCAATGTTAGAACAGATAGAAGAGGTATTCAGAAAGGTGTTTGACAATCCGAAATTAACCATCTCTGAAAACACATCTGCCAAGGATATAAAAATGTGGGATTCCATTTCTCACATCGAGTTGATTTCTGAACTGGAGGCACATTTCAAACTGTGTTTTACATTTGATGAAGTGATGGGCTTCAAACAGGTAGGTGACATCATCAGAACAATAAATAAAAGGCAAACCAAATACTGATGTCATTTATTTCACCTCTCTTTTTTCTTTTTGTTGGAATAGTGGTTGGAGTCAATTATTTTCTCTCTTCCAAGTTTCGTCATCCTTTTTTATTACTTGCTAGTTTTGTATTCATTGGCTTTTACAATATCGAGTCGGTAGTTGCTCTCTTATTATTCTCCATCTTCAATTTCTACCTTGCAAGATTTGTTAATGCAAACCGATTCGCATATTGGCTTGGGATAATCATAAACGCAGGTGCAATATTATTATTTAATTATTTCATTGCGGGTAATCGGTTTACGGTTTCCTTCATCAACTTTCAAGTGGATAAACTCTTGCTTGCGCTTGGATTATCCTATTACTCCTTACAAAATATAGCTTACCTCACGGAGGTATACAAGCAGCGTATGAGTCCCGAAACGAACCTTTCTAAATTCATGCTTTATCATTGTTTTTTCCCTAAGATAGTAAGTGGCCCAATCGTATTGCCTTCAGAATTTATTCCACAGATTGGGACCATAGCCATTTCTAATAAAGCCTTGATAAGCGGATTGCAGTTAGTACTATTGGGAGTATTTAAAAAAATGGTGATAGCAGATCGACTAGCATCTGGTGTCGGGTCCATTTTCGATTTTCATAGCAACTACAGTGGACTAACTGTTTTGGCAGGCTCATACTTGTTTTCCATTCAATTGTATTTTGATTTTTCTGGATACTCGGATATGGCAGTCGGCATTTCGAAAATGCTAGGATATACTATTAAAGATAATTTCAACTTACCATTTCGATCATTAAGTATTACTGAGTTCTGGAGACGTTGGCATATTTCACTTCTGTCTTGGCTCACATCTTATATTTATTTCCCGATTGTGTTTAGATTTCGCCAAATGAAGAAGTTCGCTCTCTATCTAGGAATATTGTTGACATTTTTTGTTTCGATGCTGTGGCATGGAATCGGTTTTACGTTTCTTGCTTATGTCTTATGTCACACTATCTATTTAAGTATCGAGACCTTGACAAGAGGTATGAGGGCAAAACTATTTACAGGGTTAAATAGTTATGTCTTTAAGATTACTTGCGCTTTTCTTGTATTTAATGCCTTCAGTTTTGCTAATTTGTTTTTCAGGGCATCATCATTTGATGTTTCCTTGCAGTTGATTCATAATTTGTTTTTTAATTTTCTTCCCATCAACTTCATGACAGATTTCCTAAGTCCTTTGGCAGTGGGTGGTCATCAGATTGATGAATTCAATTTTATTGTGTCAGTCATCTTGTTTACGCTTTTCATCTTGTTCGAACAACGAATTAATAAGGTTGCTAAGAGTGAGTTGTTCAATTTTAAGTATCTTAGTCTTGTTATACTTCTTATCATGTTATTTGGAGTATTCAATAGCGGCACACGTTTTATTTACATGCAGTTTTAAAAATAAGAGATGAAGAAAAGCAAGATATTCATTCAACTTATTTTGACTCTGGCAGGGCTTTGTGTCTTTTTCATTGGCTTAAGCCGACTGTATGATTTTGCGGTGCAACAAAATTGCAACATCAAAATTGCCTACGTTCAGAAAGAAAAGATAGATGCCGATATTTTATTTCTTGGTCCTTGCGAACCATTGTGGATGATTTCTCCGGAGATAATAGATAAGCAAATCGGTATGAAATCGTACAATCTAGCTTTATCTCATTCCGATTTCGCTGATAATTATTTGCATTTGTACTTTTATTTAAAAAACAATAAATCGCCAGAGTATCTTTACCTATATGTAACTCCTGAGTCGATGGATTTAAAATACAATACATTTAATACCTATCGTTTCGCCCCATATATTGGCGATGCTGTGGTTGATTCTGTTCTTAGAGAATGCGACCCCGCATATTACCGTTGGGTGAATCTGCCCTTTATGAAATACGCTTATTACAGCAACAACATTCACTTTAATGCTCTTCAAGGATTGAAGCATTATTTCAATCATCGTAAATTGCCCTATTTCCCTGATGGTTATGAGCCTCCTTTTCAAGTGAAGTGGGACAACCATTTGGAGAAGTTCATTCACCTTTATCCGAATGGATATTCTTTTGATTGGAACCAGCAACGTGAAAAATACTTGTGCAAAACGATTGAGTTGGCTCAGCAAAAAGGGATTAAGGTGTACTTATTCGAATCTCCAGTTTTGAAAGAGTCGTTGAAATATCAGCCCAATAGGGAGCTAATCATCGAACGAATAAAAGCAATTGCCGTTAAGTATAAGGTAAGCTACAAGCAATTTGATAAGATGAAAATAGCCGAATCGAGGGAATATTTTATGTCGACTTTAAATACGAATCTAAAAGGATCAGCTATCTTTAATGATACGCTGGCAAGCTATATCAATAGTGAGAAGAAAAAATAAGGTTTAAACTATTTCCCTTTTTTGAAAGGGATTTCAACTACCAGTTTCTCGGTGTACTCTACCTTGGTTCCATTCGCTTGAATCGAGACTGCAGGTTTCCATTTTTTAACATTGTTCACTACTCTAAAAGCCTCCTTGGTACATTCGGGACAACGTTTGATTGAGCTGGTAAGTTCCGATTTGAGTACTTCACCTGTCTTGCTAATGGTTAGGCATATTTCCACCTTACCTTCCACATTTTTCAATTTGATGCTATCAGGGAGTTGAACATTGGCTTTTAAATACTTATTCCATTCATCCTTTCCACCTAGATAATCAGGCGGTACAAAATTCGAACTCATGGTTGATGAATTAACAGGAGGCGTTGGAGCGTTTTTTTCGCTTCTTTTAACTGCTCCACTCGATTTTCCTGAAGCTCTACCTGAAGTTTTTCCACCTCCTTTTACATACCCTTTTTCATCGGTATATTTTCCTGGCTGTTCTTCACATGAAGCAAACAGGATGAGAGCAAATGCAATTAAAAAATACTTTCTCATGGTTGACCTATTTTTTCAACTGCAAATTTAATATCAATTTTGATAAGATTTTCACAAATAGATATAAAGTTTAGACACTTAATTTTATTACTTTTGCCTCGCTTATGATAAAAAACAAGAAAGTAGTAGTTGTATTGCCTGCCTATAACGCAGCCCCAACGCTTGAGAAAACCTATAACGAAATACCCTTTGATATTGTTGATGAGGTTGTGCTAGTAGATGACGTGAGCAAGGACGATACTGTGGAGGTAGCTACTCGCATTGGCATCAAGCACATCATCAGACATCCTCAAAATAGGGGATATGGAGGTAATCAGAAATCTTGTTACAACAAAGCGCTTGAGTTGAATGCTGACATCGTCATCATGCTTCACCCCGATTATCAATATACTCCTTTACTCATTGTTTCGATGGCGAACATCATTGCCAACGATTTATATCCTGTTGTTTTTGGCTCTAGAATCCTTGGTAAAGGAGCCTTGAAGGGAGGAATGCCAATGTACAAATACATTTTTAACCGTTGCCTTACGCTTTCTCAAAATATATTAATCAATCAGAAATTGTCGGAATACCATACGGGTTACCGTGCTTTTTCTCGTCAAGTATTGGAAACGGTAAATTACGAAGCCAATAACGATGACTTTGTTTTCGATAATGAAATGATTTCTCAGATTTTTATGGCAGGTTTCGAAATAGCAGAAATTACTTGCCCTACCAAATACTTCCCTGAAGCTTCATCAATTAATTTCAGCAGGAGTATGAAGTATGGTTTAGGGGTTTTGAATGTTTCGTTTAAGCATTTCTTCTTCAAACTGGGGCTCAACAAATCTCCTATTTATAAAACTAAAAAGTAATCCTTACTTTTTAATCTCTTTACAGTTCATTTTATTTCGTAGTCCGGAATAGTTGATTAGATAGGCTTTTATGCTTCCTATCACAATGGGTGTTTCAACATAAAGAGGCATTCTGTTTTCGTCATCGGTTACCCAAACGGTCATTCCTTCACCACCTTTAAATATTGTTCCTTCTATCAATCGTGGTCGGAATTTAATACAACGAACCGTACCTAAGAATTCGTCCTTGATGGTCTCGGTGCCAAGGTAGCGCACGTAAGAGGGGTAGTTTTGTCCATCCAAAACAAAGGTAATGGGAATAGAATCTTTGATTTTGTATTTCGAAAAGTCGATGCAACGGGCATAATAGATGGCCGTTAGCACATCGTTGGTACAAGGAGTAATGTTTATCGAATCGAGCTTGGTGGTGCCTTTGTTTTTTCGCGAAGCGGAATAGATTTTATTTTTCCTTGCGTTGAACACATAATCATCAAAGTTGTAATTCCCTCCTTCGTGCACCTCGCGAGTAAAGCGCAAGGGCCTCAAGGTGGCACTATCGGCATACGACTCGTACTTATCTCTTACCTTATAGAACCAATCGTATTTGGAATAGGTGGTGCCATAAGATATAAAATGATACACCGGTTTGCCTGCCACGGTAGCACTTTGTACTGCACAACTTGCCTCACCTGCTGCCATCCAAATGGCTCCCCAGTTGTAATATATTTTAAACGTTAACTGTTCGCCTGTTTTAAATGTTTTGTTGGTTACCGAGCAATTGTTTTGAGCGGAAGCAGAAATGTTAAGCAAAATCAAGAGAAAGAATATTGCTCGGTTCATAAGATATGGAAGGTGGAAGAATGGTGTATTATACAATTCTTTTCAGCAAACGGAGTTTGTGTGTGTAATCCTTTTTGTCGTTATTAAATATTCCTTGATGATCAAATCCATCGATGCGAACTTTGCCTGAAGCATGAATGATTTTGTTGTGATTCATCACGATGCCAACATGCACGATTCGTCCTTCTTCGTTGTCGAAAAAAGCTAAATCTCCGGCTTCGGCTTCTTCCACAAAACTAAGTGTTTCGCCTTGTTCGGCTTGTTGATAGGCATCGCGAAAGAGTTTTATTCCGTTTATCTTGTACACCATTTGGGTGAAACCCGAACAGTCGATGCCAAAGGAGGTGCGTCCTCCCCATAAATAAGGGGCATTGAGATACATCATGGCTGTTTCCAGAAATTCTTCTTTGGCCGAAGGCAAACTCGAATTGACAAACGAACCATCGTAACTAAATTCTTGCTTTTCTATTTTACAAATTCCTTCTTCGAAATTGGGTAAGGTGCTTCCTAACACAATGGGTAAGAGTTGTGACGACTGTGTATCGCTTATTACTTGCACCAACTCGGTAGTGCAAAATACATCTTGTGTTGACAATTGTTCGAAGGTGAAAGCACTGATGGTTTGAAATTGTTTTTTATCAATCCAACATTCGTAATCATCGTAAGCTATTTTTATCCTACACCAGTTGCCCAGCGTTTCGAGCACAGTGAAATGTTCCCCAAACAAAAGTTGAGTAACCATTTCGCTCCTGTCCGAAGCTTCCTTCCGACAAGGTACGATGCTCAAATTACAGATTCCGTACATAGGGTTTCAAGCAATGGTGCGAAGAACGATGGAGGCTTTTTGCATCACTTCGTTCTTCGCACCTTATTAAATCTACATTAATTCGACTACCACAGCGCTGGCTCCACCGCCACCATTGCAAATTCCGGCAGCGCCATACTTGGCTTTGTTTTGTTTCAACACATGCAACAAGGTAACCACGATGCGTGCTCCCGAACATCCTAATGGATGACCAAGCGACACCGCTCCACCGTTTACGTTCACTCGGCTTGCATCTAATTTCATATTTCTCATGTTCACAATACCTACTGTCGAAAAGGCTTCATTCAATTCGTAATAGTTAATATCGTTCATGGTCAATCCTGCTTTGGCAACAGCTTTTGGCACAGCTAGCGAAGGTGCTGTGGTAAACCACTCGGGTGCATGTGCAGCATCGGCATATCCTCTTAAGATGGCCAATGGTTTCAATCCAAGTTTTTCTGCTTTTTCTTTACTCATCAATACTAATGCAGCTGCTCCATCATTCATGGTGGAGGAATTAGCAGCCGTAGCCGAACCATCTTTGGTAAAGGCTGGTTTCAACTCAGGTATTTTATCAAATTTCACATTCTTGTATTCCTCGTCTTCTTTCATCAAGATAGGGTCGCCTTTGCGTTGAGGAATTTCAACAGGAACTATTTCTTCGTTGAACTTACCAGCAGCCCAAGCTGCTTGCGAACGTTTGTACGACTCGATGGCGAAGGCATCTTGCTCTTCGCGCGATATGTTGCATTCCTTTGCACATAAGTCGGAAGCATTGCCCATTGGGTAATTGTGATAGACATCTATCAAACCATCTTTGGCAAGACCATCTACCATGGTTACATTGCCATATTTATTTCCCCATCTCATGTTTTCGGAATAAAAAGGAACTTGACTCATGTTTTCCATACCGCCAGCTACCACCACATCGGCATCGCCACACATGATGCTTTGTGCTCCTAACATGATTGCTTTCATGCCCGATGCACATACTTTGTTCACCGTGGTGCAAGCTACCGTGTTTGGCAAACCTGCAAACAAGGCTGCTTGACGTGCGGGTGCTTGACCAAGGTTGGCTTGCATTACACTTCCCATGTACACTTGTTCCACTTCTTTGACATCCACACCTGCTTTGGCAAGGGCTCCTTTGATGGCTACTGCTCCAAGTTTAGTGGCCGAAATGCCTGTAAATGCTCCTCCAAAACTGCCTAGCGGTGTGCGTACTGCCGAAATAATATATACTTCTTTCATTTTTTTATTTGTTTATTATGGTTAATCGTTCTGTTATAAATCGGCTTCAAAATTAAGATTAATACCAATCGAAACTTAAATAATTAACTGATAATGGTTAGTTTTTGGTTGGTTGGTTGAAACTCACCGCGAAGGCACAAAGGAACGAAGACAATTTCACAATTTAGCAGTAGGCAATTGGGCAATAGATTTTCCATTAATAAATAAAGCCTGTCATCCTGAGCGCAGCGAGGGATCTGTTTATTAGTTGGTAGTTCTCCTCCATTCAAATGTTCAATTATTCAATTATTCAAATGTTCAATTGTTCTATTTTTCAAATGTTCAAACAAACGAACAGCTGAACAATCGAACAATAGAATATTGAAGTGAATTCCTGAAACAAAAAAAAGTCCGACAGTGTTGTCGGACTTTTTTGTTTTAAAACCTTATAACGGCTTAGCTGTTAAAGCATTACTATACGTAAGGTTAGTGGAAGTGCCCATAGCAAACGAAGAGAATTTATAATCCACATTGCGTTGCAAATCTAGTATCGTTCCATCGCGATTGCCGGCATAATGAAAATGGTCCCATTTAGCAGGGTCGTCCTCGATGTTGGTAGCGAGGGTATACATCACCGCATAACGTAAATTACTACCTTTTACATGCGAAATCATAAAATCCATTCCACCTTTAATAGGCACAAGGGTAATTTCCGACTGCTCCAATTTTCCTTGTGCTTCATCTTCTTTGGAAAGCGGATAGCCTGTTTTTTTGAGTAAAGTCAAATCGCCATTGCAAAAGATATTGAGCCAATCTCCATTTTGTCTTACCATTTTCTGAACCTCGAGCCTTGCCTTGGCCACATCGGCTGTTTTGCCGTCATAGGTAGGCAACAAACGGGTATTGTTGAAAATGGTGATGGCCCCTCCAAATTTCAGGGGCGAAAGCGGGTCTAAAGCTCCCATGGGCACAGGTATACCCGTGAAGAGAGCTACATTAAGAGTTAATAAATTGTAAATGAGCATCACCGTGGTGTAAAAAACATCATCCGACTCATCACTTAAATCGACATTTAATCTTGGTTTTCTAGGCATAATTAATTGATTTTTTTATTGATTACTACTATATTTATTGATACTTTTTTATTCTAATTGATTGATAACAAGTCGAAAAACGAAAGCTTAAGCCCCAATCGTTTTCCCTTAAGCTCTTATCGTTTCCCCTTAAGCCGAAACCATTTTCCCTTAAGCCCTAACGATTTACCCTTAAGGGGAATTGATTTAGGCTTAAGCCCTAATCGTTTCCCCTTAAGCCCTAATGGTTTTCCCTTAAGCCCAAATGATTTTCCCTTAAGCCTTAATCGTTTTCCCTTAAGCCCTAACGATTTTCCCTTAAGCCGAAATCGTTTCGGCTTAATCTCCAGCCATTTTTGCTTAAGCCTGCCAAAATATGGGCGCACCGCTCAGGAATTTCCGTTTGCCTATTATCAATTTTATGAAAGAACTTTTTCTTTTTACAAAGTAAAAAACTATTTCTTTTGGTTTTACAAGGCAATACACTTTCAGTCCGAAACCCGTACGCATTTCGGACTGAAAATTTTGAAACCATAAAACAAAAGGACTTATGCCTTTTTAAACCAACCGCCAATGGTTGATTTCGGAATCAATAATTCGCTTGAGATTCGCCTTATGCTCATTTTGTACTTCCGCTCCCGAACATACTTGAAGCAGAGAAACTTTTTCAGCACATCTGAACTAATGCTCACATTTGGGTGTTCATGAAATTGTGCGCAAAACAATCTTGGTTCAAGCATGTTTGCAAGAGTTTCGTAATCAGCATCGGCAGCCTTTTTCAACGATTTACTAGGTTTTTTGATTTTCTTTTTCATACGTATTCAATTAAATGATTAGTAAAAATGAACTAAAATTAAAAAAAATTTAAATAAAGAATGAAAAAAAACGATGCCACCACGCTAAGCAGCAATACCTTACCCTGCGAACTCCAATTATCATTTACCTAACCACACGAAGTATACTATATATAAGTAAAGTTTTTAGCAAATGGAAAAAGGGTATATTTGTGGGGTGGAAGTTGAAAAGCAAATGAACAGAATGACCATTTGATGAATTAAAAAACGAGAACGAAATGAAAAAGTACATTTATACGTTATTATTTTGTTTTTGTTGCTTTGGAAAATCAGGAGCGCAAGTAAACCTTGTTCCAAATCCTTCATTTGAAATTATTACAGTTTGTCCATATTGGGGAGGTGCACTATACGGAGGAACTGCACCACCTTGGAATAGTCCAAGTGCTGGAAGCCCCGACCTATTTAGCACTTGTGATACAACAGCGAATGGTGGTGTTCCATTTTTTAACGGTCACGGTTATCAGCAACCTCACACAGGTGAAAATATTGGAGGCGGTGCTTTGTATTGGACAGATGTTCCAGAATTTAAAGAGTATTTACAAGTTCAATTAATCAACCCATTAGTTGCTGGCAGAACTTATTGTGCAAGCTTTTATGTTAATTTAGCGAATTATTCAGTGTTCGCTACAAGCAATATTGCGATGTATTTTTCCGACACAAATACATATATTCCAACTTATAATTATTTGAACTTTACGCCACAAATAACTAGTCCAACTATAGTATCAGATACCGCTAATTGGACATTGATTACATCACAATATACTGCCTTGGGAGGTGAGCAATACATTATGCTTGGCAATTTTTATCCTGACAATCTAACAAATTTAACAACAGTGCATCCTGGTGCTTTAAGTTCTTCTGCTTATTATTATTTTGATGATGTAAGTATAATAGATGTTACCACTCCTGCCTATGCGGGAAATGATACTTCCATACACATAGGAGATAGTGTCTTTATAGGCAAACCAAATGAATCAGGTTTTAATCAAGACTGTATTTGGTTTGTAAACAACCAACCAATTGATACAATAGTAGGTTTATGGGTTCAACCAAACACATCAACTACTTATATCTTACAACAAACAATTTGTGGAAATGTTACATACGACACGGTAAATATTAATGTCTATGGTTTAGGAATAAATGAATCATATGTTTTAAATTCACAGTTTCAAATAATACCAAATCCATCTAATGGAACATTTTCAATTAACTTTAATTCCGATTATAAGGACATAAAATTGGAAATAACAAATATACTTGGTGAAAAAATAAAATCAATAAACTTTTCAGGCAGACAACTTGTAATAGACAAAGGCGAAATGCAAGAAGGAATTTATTTTGTTCAGACAACAGACGAAAAGAAAAACGTAATCAATAAGAAAATAATTATTCAGTAAACCTATAGCCTTTGTTAGTGTTTTTCACCAACAAACCAACAGAATAAAAACGAAAATAATAATGGCAGAAAAGAAAACAAAACTAGCAGACAATAAAACCAAACCCACTACCACCAATGTGGAAGAATTCCTGAATACCATCAGCCCCGAACAAAAGCGCACCGACAGCTTTCAACTCCTCGAACTAATGAAAAAAGCAAGCCACGAAGAGCCTTTGCTCTGGAGCAATTCTTTTGTAGGTTTCGGCATACGTAGGCATAAAAGCCCAACCACCGGCCGCGAAGCCGACTGGGTGCGCATAGGTTTCGCACCTCGCAAATCAAACATTACTCTCTACTTTGGCAATTATGTTGACACCTTTGCCACCACCCTCGAAAAACTAGGAAAGTACAAAGCCGGCATGGGTTGCATTTACATCAACAAACTTGCCGACATCGACCTAAAGGTGTTGAAACACCTAATAGATGAAGGCTGTAAACAGAGGTAAGGGGATTAGAAGTTTTAAAGGTGGTTGTTAATGAAAACAACAATCAACGTGGAAATCCTTTAAGGATGGTAGAACACAACCGATTTCATGAAATTAAAATCAGATTTATTATGAGTAAACAATTTGGTTTTATGAACAATATTGGTGGCCGCAATCAAACAATCAGCAATATACATGTCCTGATTTGTTGAGGTGTAATGATTAAACAATTGCATTGCCTTTTCAGAAATCTCACTATCGAGATGAATTATTTTATACGCTTTAAGCTGTTCGGTAAGTTCTGCTTTTCGTTTATTCGTTTTGCAACCCCTATAAAGTTCCATTGCGGTAATCACCGAAATAGCGATGTTGCCTTCAATAGCGTCCAACTCTTTTTTTGTGTTTTTATTACCTCTAAAAACATCAATTAAAATATTGGTATCTACTAAAATTAAATTTTTCGCCATGAGTTTTTTCTTAATTCCTTGGCATCAATTTCTAAATCTTTCCATTTGCCGAACAGCAGGGTAGGACTAACTTTCTCTGCTTTCTTTTCTTTGGCTTTTTTTGTTGAAACATCTTTAATCTCAACATAACTCAAAGAACTCAACAACTCTGTAACAAATTTTAATTTGTTTGCCTGTTTAATGTTTATTGTTAATTCCATTTTGTTCAAATTTTATTTCTTTGCAAAGATACATTATTCTGCAATTTCAACCTTAAAAATGACCATGTACTATTAAAAGCAGATTTTTAGTATGTTCGGTTCGAAACTAGACATCCTAATTTCGTATTCAATTCTTAATTGTGAATTCTTCATTCTACATTGACGAAGCCTAATTACTCATATAAAGGCGAATAAGTTTGCAGAACCCACCAGCATGGAGTAGGAGGGAAGTGATTTTTCAGGGCTTACATGAATCGATCTTTCAAATCAATTTCGGTAAATGTTTTCTTGCCTCGCAAATAGAAATCGGCAACGATACTGTGCAGATACACAGCCGTGGTGGTATATTCTTTTATCTCACCTTTCAATGCTTTTCTTTTCTTAAGCGTGGCACCAAGCGAGGCATAGAAACTAAAATGAGCTTTAATCACCGCTACGAAATGTCCGAATTGTCCTGCCGCAAGAAACTTACAACCCGCGATTCCATCCATCACCATTCGTGTAAATAGTTTAGCAAAGAAATAACGTGGAGGGTGATTCTTGCAAAGCACAATGAGGTTGTTGCGGAAGTTCAAGAATGTTTTGTGTGGACTTGTTTTTTTCAAAGTACCTCCACCCACATGATAAATAGTGGAACTAGGACAATACATTATTTTGTATCCACGATTTTTTAATCGCCAACACAAATCAATCTCCTCCATGTGTGCAAATAAATCTTCGTCAAAGCCTTTCGCTTCGAAGAAACAAGTAGCACGAATAAACAAACAAGCACCAGTAGCCCAAAACACTTCGCGCAAGTCGTTGTATTGATTCTTATCTTCTTCAATGGAGTTGAGTATTCGTCCACGACAAAACGGATAACCAAACTTATCGATAAACCCACCCGCAGCACCCGCATATTCGAAGAGGAGTTTGTTGTTATAATCTTTTATTTTAGGTTGACATGCAGCAATGCTTTGGTCGGCATCCATCAAGGCCACAATACTTTCGAGCCAATGCGGAGTCACTTCAATATCCGAATTAAGTAGAACAAAATATTCGGCCGATACATGTTTCAACGCATCGTTATACCCTTTAGCGAAACCTCCATTCACCGCATTTTGTATAATCCGAATACTAGGATACTTGTTTTGAACAAAACTCACCGAATCATCACTCGATGCATTATCGGCTAATATTACTTCTGCAAATGATGTGTTGTTGGCAAGTACAGAAGGAAGAAAGGTTTCGAGAAACTTTTTCCCATTCCAGTTTAAAATAACAATAGCAACCTTCATCAAATGTGTATGTGGGGGTGGCGGTTTATAAGTTGCATCTTATTATCGTGGGTTGTTCCAAAGGTCGGTAAGAAAATCAGAAATACTTCGCGGCACGGTTTCATTGTCGAAGTTATTTTGCATTTCTCCTGTTGATGCATCAACATCCATTCTGTAAATAGTAAACTGCCAACGGGCATCACTTCTTTCACCAATGGCGTTGGAGTGAATAAGTAAAACATTATTAGAAGAAAAATCGTGAGAACAAAAGATAAACTTCTTGTCCGATTGACGATTGTTTTCAAATGTAGACTCTTTGGTTCTGTCTTTTAATACTTGGTAATGCCATATTTCGAAAGGATAACAGTTTGTCTCATATTCATATTTTCCGAGTACGTCAGGTGGTCCATATTGAAGGTAAATCCTTCCTCTATCAGTGTTGTACCCTCTTCTATTTAATACACCATATTCTCTGTTTACTTTCTTCACTTCGGCACTGTAGTCGTTCCAAGCAGCTTCTGGGTCAATCGAATTACGAGTTTTCCAGAAGTTGAAAAAGTATTGCTGCATTTGTTCAAGGTTTTGTCCTTTCAATTGGTTCTCGGCATATTGTACTTCAGCCGAACCAGAAATAGGTCGCATCGAACGAATGTATTCGGCAAGTGTATCAAGGCTTTTCATCTTACTCACAAAAGTATGAGTTACATCAATCGACTTCAAATCAGTAAAAGCAAGAGTTGCCAATTTATTCTTTCGCTGAAAATGTAAGATTTGAACAGCTCGTACTTTATTGTCCTTGTCTTTAACCTCTACCACCATATTATAATTGCCTGAAGGAAGAGAAGCGATACTAAGTTCAGAAAGCAAGATGTTTACATTATTTGTGGTTTGCATCGAGAAAGCACTATAATCATTGAGTTTAGTTCGGGTTTGATAAGCTTGAATAGAATAACTAATAATCATTTTCTGTCCCTCGCCCAATATCTTCTTCGCATTATAAATCTCCGTATAAAACTTAATCATACTAATGTTCTCTGGATAAAAGTTGGAAACATAAGGAACGAGCTCGTATCCACTTTTTGTAAGCATGGTGTTCGCATTCGACTTCGTGTACGATTCCAATAATTGAATATCAGATACGGTAATCACGGAGTCTTGATAATTGATGATAACAGGAGTGGTTGAGGTAAATGGCTTGTCACTTGGTTTGTTTTTATCAGCTATCGAAATCTCGAGATTGTATTTACCGTTTGGCAAATTATAGCGATGTTGGTCAAGAAAGTTAGGATAGTTTTTAGTGGTATCAGTTATTTCGGGACTAGTCAAGGTGTATTTCAAAGCCGATTTTATTTCATTGTTTTGGGTAAAAGCAATGGAAATATCCACCGAACCCTGAAATTTTCCATTACCATCTTGAACAAAATTCACCGAATTGCCAATCACCGAAAGATAGGTCTCGACATAAGGTCCTTTTGAAGGATTATTGAAAGTAGAAAAAGTAAGAAATGCTTTTATTGGGTTAGAAGCAAACGAGTTGAATGCAACAAAAAAGATACTTAAAAGGATAAATTTTTTTTTCATGGTTTACATTTATCCCAATAATAATGCAGGGATTAGAGGACAAAGTTAGGAATTAAATATATTTTTTTAAGTTTTTTATTTGAGCAAACAAAAAAATGATACTTTTGCGCTCGGAGAAATGGCAGAGTGGTCGATTGCGGCAGTCTTGAAAACTGTTGAAGGTAACACTTCCGGGGGTTCGAATCCCTCTTTCTCCGCTGAATAAAAGAAAAGCCACGCATTGAGCGTGGCTTTTCGCATTAGATAAGGCTTTTCCTATCTTGAATATACTATTCTTTTCACTAACACTCCTTCCTGAGTTTGAAGTTTTACGAAGTAAATCCCCGATTGAGGAGCAGAAAATAGATAGTTATATTCTCCTTCCGACTGTTTTTGACTAGAAATAACATCCAACACTTTTGCCCCAAGTCCATTGTAAATTTCGAGCGAAACATTGGTGGCAGATTTCAATGAATAAGAAATGGTAGCGTATTGAACAGCAGGATTAGGATAAACCATCAAATTGTTGTCAACAGAGGTGATATTGGGAATACCCACTGTTGAAGGATACAAACGCGCAACAAACAAATCAGCCCCTGAACCTGCAGTGGATTGATTGATTACCGTAAAACCATCGAAAGAAATGCTTGGGCTCACATATTGTCCCGTAACATATACTCTATCTAAGTCAAACACGGCCACACTATTTGCAAAATCACCAATACTTCCTCCAGCGCTTTTTGCCCAAAAAACATGGCCAAGTGAATCAAGCTTCACAACAAATATATCAGGGTCAGCCGACATTGCATTTATGGTGGTAGTATCGAATGTGATACTTCCTCCAGAATAATCACCAGTAACAAAAACACTACCATGAATATCTACCGCAACTCCTCTTCCTTCATCATCCAAAAATCCTCCTGCCTGCCTCGCCCACATTGCTTTCCCGTGTTGATTGTATTTGGCAATAAAAACATCTCTGCTAAAGCTACTCAAATAGATGACAATCGAGTCGAAGAAAATACTATCGTACCTGAAATATCCCGTTATATAAGCATTTCCCTTTTTGTCCATAGCTATTCCATTACTGCTCACCGCATCGTAATAAACATTTGTACCTCCAGCATCTTTTGCCCATAATACAATACCATTACTATTATATTTAGCAATAAAAATATCATTAGTATATCCTGTGGTATCGCTTCCGGTAGTATCTTTTTTTGTTAGCAGAATCGTATCGAAAGCCATCGTATTGCTAAAAAAGTATCCAGTTATTGCAATATTACCAATACTATCGGTGGCTATTCCAGTAGCTTTATCTTCCTTAATCCCACCTGCCGATCTTGCCCAACTCACATCACTAAACAAATTGAGCTTAGCAAGAAAAGCGTTCAAACTTCCGTCAGATACTACTTTCGAAGTATCGAAATCAACCGTGTCGCTACTATAGCTCCCTGTTATGTACGTATTACCTCCAAGGTCAGTTGAAACACCCGAAATCATTTCATCTCCTGCACCTCCAAAACGTTTTGCCCATTGAATATTTCCTGAAGCATTATACATGGCAATAAACGCATCATAATTTGGAGAAAGGGAATCAGAATTAGCATTTGTTAAGGTAATGAACCCAGCATATAAGTTGGTGCTTGTAAAACTACCTCCAATGTATACATTGCCCATGAAATCGGTACTCACCGATAATCCATCGTCATTCCCATTTCCTTTAATGCTTTTTGCCCAAAGCACACCTCCCGAAGAATCATATTTAACAATGAATACATCGTCTGTAGCCCCAGTTGTGTCGTAGTTGGTTAATGTATACGTACCAAAATGAATGGTTCTACTTCTGAAAAATCCAGTTACATATACATTGCCGATATAATCGGTTACAACACTTTTTCCCGACTCGTCAAGCAGTCCACCTGCTGAATTTGCCCATGCCCATGCTGGTGCTTGAGCACTTAAATTGGTAATAGATAACGAAACTGTAATAATGATGAGTGTAATTAATTTTTTCATAATTGCGATATTAGGGTGAATACTAATTATTTTTTCTTCAACAAAAGTACATCTTATTGTTTAAAAATGAAATAGTTTTTAGCCTAAACACTCGTTCTTTAAAATTTTCATCTTTAAATCCACAAATCCTTTAATTAAACCGATTAACACTAAAACTGAAATAGGTATGAAGTTTTTTTATACATTTGAAAACTTTAAAAACGAATTAATAACTTAAAAATAAAAAGATCATGAAAAATTTATTTACAAGTGTGCTCAGTTGCATTTGCCTAAGTATGGCCGTGGCTCAACCAACCTTAATAGAGAAGGTTGAATCGAAAGACGGTAAAGTCGCTATTGCCTATGAAAAATGGAAGTTGTCCAATGGTTTAACAGTGTTGTTGCACGAAGACCATTCCGACCCTGTGATTAACTTAATGGTGACCTACAAAGTTGGTTCTGCACGTGAATCAATGGGTAAATCAGGTTTTGCTCACTTCTTCGAACACATGATGTTTGAAGGAAGTAAGCATCTAGCCGATAAAGAACATTTTAAAATTGTATCAACCGCAGGAGGGGAAATGAATGGTTTTACAGAACGCGATAAAACCACTTACTTCGAAACAATGCCTTCTAATTATTTAGAAACTGCATTGTATTTAGAAAGTGATAGAATGGGCTTCTTGCTCGATTCATTAACTACCAAGAAATTTGAAATTCAACGTGCCACAGTAAAAAACGAAAAGTCGCAGAACGTAGAAAATCAACCTTACGCAATTGGATTCGAAGAAGAGATCAATAAAATATTGTATCCTGATAGACATCCATATAGCTGGCCAGTGATTGGTTATGTTGATGATTTGAATAGAGCATCCGTTGAAGACGTGCGAAATTTCTTCTTGCGTTGGTACGGTCCGAACAACGCAATCTTAAGTATTGCAGGTGATTTCAGTTCTCCTGAAGCGCTTAAAATGGTGGATAAGTATTTTGGAACTTTAAAGCAATGTCCTGAAGTTAAAAAGATGAGAGTAGCACCAAACATCATTGCTACCGATAAGTATGCGGCATACAAAGACAAAATTTATTTCCCTTTAAATTTACGTGTTTACCCTACAGTACCTCAATATCATCGTGACGAAGCTGCTTTAGATTTGTTAGGAATAATGATGGGTGGTGGAAATAACTCTATTATTTACAAAAACTTTGTGAAAAGCAAATTGGCAATTGAAGCCAATGTTAATCACCAATCGAGTGAACTAGCAGGTGAATTCGCATTTCAAATAATCGCTTATGTTCCAGACGATTTTAATTACGAAAAACTCTTTAATGATTTAGATGCTAAAGTTAAAACAACTATTGAAGATTTTGAAAAAACAGAAATTACTGATGATGCGCTTCAAAGAGCAAAAGCACAAGCTGAATCTCAACAATATTCAGGTATGTCAACAGTGTTCGAATCCAACTTTATCATTTCAAAATGGGAACGTTTATTAGGACACTCTTCTACAATTACTGATGAAATTGAAAGATATAATAAAGTAACAAAAGAAGATATTTCGCGAGTGTTCAATAAATATATCAAAGGAACAGGAGCTGCAATCATCAATACTTACCCAATCATGAGTGATAAGGATTCTGTAAAGTCTATCAATCCTCATGCTGGAGAAACATTCCCTCCTAATCCTGAATATGCTAATTTGAGCTATGCTCCAAATCCTGATAACTTTGACCGTAGTATTAAACCAACTCCTGGCCCTGCAAAATCGGTTAAAATACCTGATTATTATAATTTCAAAATGAAAAACGGTATAAACGTAATTGGAACTGTAAACAGCGAATCTCCTCAAGTAACCATCGTGTTGAATATTGAAGGTGGTAGCTTAGTGCTGCCTCCAGATATGATTAAGAAAATGGGTGTTGCTGAACTCACAGCCAATTTATTGAACGAAGGAACTAAAAATTATACAACAGAAAAAATTGCTGCAGAACTTGAGAAAATAGGTGCTACTATTTCGTTCAGTGCAAATAAATATAACACATCCATACGTATAGAATGCTTAAAAAAGTACATTGACGCTACTCTTAAAGTTCTTGAAGAAAAGTTGCTAAATCCTGGTTTCAGAGATGATGATTTTAAATTAGCGAAAAAGCAATACAAAGAAGAAATCTCTAATCAAAAAACAAACGCTCAGTTGGTTGGAAACAACATTATGACCTTTGCACTTTATGGCAGCACTTTATTAGGTTTACCACCCACATGGAAATCGGTAGATAATATCGAACTGAAAGATTTACAAAATTATTACAACAATTATTATTCACCTTCGGTTACCAATTTAATTGTCGTTGGTGATATTGATGAAAAAACAATCACTCCTAAACTTGAGTTTTTAAACAAGTGGCAAGGCAAAGAAGTGAAAATACAACCTATCCCTGAACCTGTTCAACCAACAGAACCTCAATTTTTCATTAGTGATAAGTCATTTGCACCATCCACTTTTATTGCTCTAGGAAATACTTCTTTAAAATTTGATGCCACAGGTGATTATTATAAAAATCAAATTGCAAATTTCTGCTTGGGCGGTACTTTCAATAGTCGACTTAACATGACGCTGCGTGAAGAAAAAGGATGGACGTATGGTATTTATTCCTATTTTGCTGGTAACAAATATACAGGGCGTTTTGCTATCAACTCTTCTGTAAAACGTTCGGCTACTACAGCTTCTTTAATGGAAATTCTTAACATCTATTCAAATTATGTTGATAAAGGGGTTACAGATGCAGAACTAGAATTCACAAAGAACTCTCTTCGTAACGAAGAATCTTTGAAATACGAAGCATCGTATCAAAAAGCAGAGTTCTTATCTAACATTGTTAAATACAATTTAGAAAAAGACTATTCTACAAAACAAAATCAAATCCTCAAGGACATTTCAAAAGACGAGGTGAATCAACAGATTAAAAAGTACTTTGCTACAAATAAACTAACTACGGTTTTAGTTGGCGATAAATCAATCATCGAAAGCCAAATTGACAAAGCTTTGAAAGATTCAAAAAACAAAGAAGTATTAAGTAAAGTAAAACTTAAAAAACTTACCATCGAATAGATAAATCACTATCCCCTTCCATTTTTTAATGAGTTGGGGATAGTTTTTTTTCGATTGGCATAGAAAATGTATGAGTACAAAACAAAACAATAAAATGAAAGGATTAATCACCTCCTTTTTAATAGGAGCAACAACAGTTGTCATAGCGCAGAGCAATCAAGTTCAAAACGCAAACAATTATTTAAGAAGCAAGGAATACGACTTGGCAAAAAAAGCTGCCGATGCTGCCATTACAAATGAAAGCACAAAAGGAAGTGCAAAATTATGGATGTATCGTGGTTTGATTTATGAAGGTATTTACGAATCGAAAAAACCAGAAGACAATAAACTAGATGATGAAGCACAAGAAAAAGCAGTAGAAAGTTTCATCACCTGTCTTAAACTTGATAAGGATAATATCTACAAAGATCAAATGAAAGGTAATTTGGTAGTAGCTGGTGCAGCATTAGATTATAAAGTAAAATATTATTTGAGCGTTAAAAATTATGACAAAGCCTTAAAAGGTTTAGATTTGCTCGAACAAGCGCTACCTTACGATTTCGATTTAGGATTAAAACGTAACAACGTTACCAAAGAGAATTTGTTATTTAGTCATTTCAATACCTATTCTTTTGCTGGCAACAAGGATAAGATGATTGAGTATGCCAATAAGCTCATCGAAATAAAATACAAAGATCCTACCATTTACACTCGAATGGTAAAAATTTGTCTTATCGATAAAGATACCACCAAAGCGCTTTCATTCATTGATAAAGGGAAACTATTGTTCGAAGACAATATGGATTTAATTTCTCAAGAAATCGACATCTATTTGAAACAAAACAAAACAGACATCTTGAAATCAAAATTGGTTAGCGCTATCGATTTAGCTCCCGATAACGAAGTATTACATTTGGTATTAGGAAACATTTATGACAAAACGAATGACCAAGAAAATGCCGAAAAAGAATACTTAAAAGCAATCGACATTAAGCCAGAATACGAATTGGCCAACTATAACCTTGGAGCCTTGTATTTCAAAATAGGTAATCAATGGAACGAAAAAATCAACGCGCTTCCATTAAGCGAAACAAAAAAAGCGAAAGAGTACGAAGACAAGAAACTCGAATTCTTCCGTAAAGCTACTGGTTACCTCGAGAAATCTTACGCCACAGCTCCTGATGCTGCCACAAAACAGCGTTTGCGTCAGTTGTTTCTAAAGCTTGGTGAAACCGAAAAAGCCGAGAAATACAAATAAACAAAACCTCTTTAAAAAAAAAGTCCTGATTTTATTCAGGACTTTTTTTTGCTTACCTAGGATATTCCACTCGAACGTGATATACGTTCATCAGTTTCTTCTTGAATATCTTTTTGATGGTATTGATATCTCTAAAAGTTACATCAGCATTCACAAATTGATTTTGTGAAATCTGGAAACTGATAATTCGTTCCACAAGGTTATCAATCGTCTCTGCATCGTATTTCTTCAAACTCCTCGAAGCTGCTTCCACCGAGTCGGCCATCATCAGCACAGCAGTTTCTTTCGAAAACGGAATAGGACCAGGATAATGAAACTTCGCCTCATCTATCTCTTCATTCGGAAAAGCTTTCTGAAAAGACCTGTAGAAATAAGAAGTCAACGTAGTGCCATGATGCGTTCTTATAAAATCAATAATCTGTTCAGGCAACTTATGTTTTTTCGCAATCTCTATTCCTTTTATCACATGGCCTATAATAATAGTGGCTGATTCATCAAAGCTCATCTCGTCATGTGGGTTAATACCGTTCGATTGATTTTCGATAAAGTACATAGGCATCTCCATCTTACCAATATCATGATACAAGGCACCTGTACGAACCAACAGCGCATTTCCTCCAATATTGAAAATAGCGTCCTCGGCCAAGTTCGCCACTTGCAACGAATGTTGAAATGTCCCTGGTGCACGATACGCCAACTCTCGCAATAATTTCCCATTCGTGTCCGATAGCTCAAGTAAAGATACATCCGAAGTCAACCCGAATATCTTTTCGAAAATAAATATCAATGGATACGAAAACAATGTCAACGTTGCACTCACTCCAAACCATGCATAATCAAACCATGTCAGCACATCCACACCTCCCTCTTGAATGATGGTGATACCGGTAAAAGCAACACAATAAGTCAAAAAGATAATCACCGATGAAATAAAAATTTGCGAACGGTTACGCATATTCACAATGCTAAAGATGGCAACCATTCCTCCCAACAATTCTATAAACGCAAACTCAAATCGGTTCGGAGCCATAAACGCGATAATCAACACCGTCACCAAATGAACAAACAACGCAACTCTTGTATCAAAAAACGAACGGATGATGATTGGTAGAACACAGAAAGGAAGAATATAAATACTGAACGATTGATAATTTATTCCAAGGTTCGCCATCGACACTTGCAATACCATCAATAGCAATATCAACGTTATCTTCGTATTGTCCTGAAAAATATCTTTCCTGAAAAATGCAAGAAAGGCAATCAACACCGATAAGCACAGCGAGACGATTAATAACTGACCAATCAATATCAACAAATAACTTCCCGTTCCCACCGACTGTCCGTCATATTCCGATTTTAGCGATTGCAATATTTGGTACTTCTTCAAATCCACCAACTCTCCCTTCGACACTATCGCTTGGTCTTTCAATATAATATCTCGCGATGGCGAAATCTCTTCTATCGCCTGCTTCTGTATTTTATCACTTGTCGCCTTGTCGTATAATATCGAATGGTCAATCAATTTTTCAAGCACCCCCGATGCGAACTTCGCATCAATGTTTGTCACTGCGTTTAATCTTTTTTGTGCATACGTATAAGCCCCATTCAGCGTGAAAAAATCAACCAAATCGCGCTCCACCGCCACATTTTCGTTCAACACATTTATCGAATAATCTATCGGCCTATTCTCTATCACATCAGCAGGTTCAATGATGCCTTTCGTATATATCGTATCCAACACATCATTTATTACCTCTATCGTTCTTTGCTTTGCTACCTTCCCTTTCCGCTCATCCCATTTCTGCTCCATCAGGCTCATCAGCTCCTCCTTCTTCACCTTCAGCATCTTGGTATCCACCTTAAAATAAGGCTTAAAATTCTTCAGTATCCCTGCCTTTTCATTCGCTAGCTCCTCAGCCGTTTTCTTAATCGCAAAATCAAAAGGAGCTATCAAGTCCTCATGAAACCAAGGTTTCCCCTTCAAGTTCTGAAACTCATACCTAAACTTTCCCTGTTTCGGAAAAATACCCACCACCACAGCGATAGCAATCACAAAAAGCAGCGCTCTGTAAAGCTCTGGGTGACTATGACGAATAAATGAAACTACCTTTTTCACCTTTTTTATATTTCTATCATGCGAAAGTACTTAATAATTAACCTCACATCAATTTATTTAATTTCCGAATTGTTCACAACCTTATCCACAACATCCACTTCCCAACTCCAAAAAACAAAAAGAAATCAATTCCCGAGCGCTTGCATCCAAAAAAAGTATATATTTGCCGTCTCAAAAATCGAATGCGGATGTGGCGTAATTGGCAGCCGCGCCAGACTTAGGATCTGGTGCCGTGAGGCGTGGGGGTTCGAGTCCCTTCATCCGCACTCCATCAAACCCATTGTAGCTCAAAACCTACAATGGGTTTTTTATTGCCATTCACTTTTACTTCACAAATCTCACCTCCAACAACTAACAACCAACAACCAACAACTAAAATAAGGGCGTTTACCCTTCTCACTCTTCGTTCCCCATAGTCCCGCTCATATCTTTGTCCCGAATTATAAAATTAACTTTGTGAAGAATTAA
>JBAXQU010000015.1:0-48797 GCA_037131555.1 Bacteroidota bacterium | reverse complement strand
TGAATCAGTGTTCATAAATAATTATTAAAAATAGTTGCAAATTAACACAGTTCATCCTGAGCGCAGCGAGGGATCTCTTTTTAGCCACTAGCCACTAGCGACTAGCGAACAGGAAATAGCGTCTAGCGACTAGGGAATCCAGAAGGGTCGGGACAGTTGAAATCTAACAACCAACAACCAACAACCAACAACTAAAATGAGTGTCTCTTGCTGGCGGGTTAAAACTGCTTCAAATACAAAATATTTTTTTTATTTCTTAATTATATTCGATAGAAAAGCTGGAAATCTGGAACTGCAATTTGGTTGATAGTGATTTCAAATTAGCCTAAATGAAACCTCAATCGGACTAAAAACAAAAACTAAATAAATGTTAAATCTATGTTATATAAGTGTAAAACCGAAAACCCGAAATTTTATACCGATGTTTTTTGAAATCTCACCCTGCACTTCGGTACGTTTAACAAAAACTTTCGAGTGGTGTTTCTAATGTGCTTAGTTTTGAAGCAATAGAAAAAGCGATTGAACCCAATAACCATAACAATTTTAACCCAATTTGTATCTGTAGAGGTACAATTTTTAATCACAAACAAAAAACACAAATGAAAAAAACAACAAATCACAACCCCAAAAACAAGTCGAGTAGGTATCAACTTGTAATGAAATTAGGAATAGCATTGTTTTGCCTTGTGGCTTTCAGTGTTCAGAGCTTTGGAGTCAACAATCGTTTTTCGGTAGCCTCGGGCAACTGGAATGCTACCAGCACATGGGCAGCTACCACGGGAGGTACTGCAGGCGCTTCGGTACCAGTAGCAGGCGATATAGTAACCATTGAAAGAGGTTTCAACGTTACCGTTACTGCCGTTAATGCAGCCTGTGGTAGCATTTCCTTTACGGCTACAACCGCCACGTCCTTAACCATCGGTTCAGGTTTAACGGTTACTGTTTCGGGAGCTATCACCATTCCAAGGTCAGGAACAGGATTTAACCAAATCATTGTTGGAACAGGAACTTTGAATGCGGGAAGTATTGCCTTTACCGCTGGAGGTGGTACCAGTAGGCACCAAATCACTATTTCCACAGGAACAGTGAATGTTACTGGTGATGTAACTCAAACAGCAAGTACAGGAAGTGCTACTTTTGCTTTCTCGGGTGCAGGAACGTTGAACCTTGGCGGTGCATTTTTTACAAGTGCTACAGGTACCTTAACCACTGCAGCAGGTTGCACGGTTAACTACAATGGAAGCATAGCACAAACCATTCAAACTTTTGGGTATGTAAATCTTACTGCATCAGGAAGCAATACCAAAACCCTAGCCGCAGCTACCACCATTACCGGAGCATTAACCGTGAATGCAGGTGTTACCTTGGCTTTGTCAACTTTCGCCTTAGGTTCGCCCACCAGTGTAAATCTTTATTGTGGAGCTGTAACAGGTTCCATTATATCAGGCACAGGACTTTTAACCCTTGCAGGAAATGTGAACGTAACCGATGCAAACACAGGAACAAGTGGAGCCTCGGTTTCGTGTCCGGTAGCTTTGGGAGGAAACCGTACGTGCACAGTAGCCGATGATGGAACCACCGCTACCGACCTTACTATGAGTGGTATCGTAAGTGGAACTAACTTCGGAATAACCAAAGCAGGAGCAGGAACTCATGTGCTGTCGGCAGCTAATACCTATACTGGAGCAGTAATCATCAATGAAGGTATATTAAGTGCAAATACCATTGCCAATGCGAGTACCGCAAGTTCATTGGGTACAGGAGCAGCAACTTCAGCCATCAGCATTGCCGCATCAGCCACTTTGAAATATACTGGTACAGGACATTCATCGAGCAGAGTTATCACCCTTACAGGAACAGGAGCCATCATTGATGCTTCGGGAACAGGAACCATGACTTTGTCAGGAGCTGTTGGAGGAAATAATTTTGGTCTTGTACTAACAGGAACTGGAGTAGGAGTAGAGAGTGGATTAATAGGAACACAGGCAGGTACGCTCACCAAAAATGGAACAGGAACTTGGACCGTATCGGGAACCAATACCTTCACCGGAGGAGCAACATTGAATGCAGGTACGCTGAACATCAACAATGCAAATGCACTTGGAACAGCAGCAGGTACATTCACCATCAATGGAGGAACGATAGACAATACTACCGGAGCAGCTATCACCACATTGAGTTATCCTTTGGCCTTAAATGGCGACTTTACTTACCTTGGGTCGGTGCCACAAACATTGAATCTGGGTACAGGAGCCATCACCATGAATGCCAACCGACAAGTAACGGTTTCGGCCAGTACACTTACCATGGGTGGAACCCTATCGGCAGCAAGTTATAACTTCACCAAAGCAGGTGCAGGTACCTTAAACTTCGGTGCTAATACCGTTTCGGTGAATGCACTTACCATCAGCGCAGGAACAATGCTTGCTACATCGGATATCCTGAACATAGCCGGAGGGTTTACCAATAATGCCACTTTTACTCATAATTCGGGAACGGTTAATTTTAATGGTTCAAGTGCTCAAACCATTGCAGGTTCAACAGCAACTGTCTTCAACAACCTTACATTGGGTAGCACTGATACCCGAACATCATCAGTAAACATCACTGTAAATGGAATCTTAAATCTGAGTGGTGCTAATGCATCGGCTTCTCAAGGAGCTCTCGATATGGGAGCCTATACCTTATTCATGGGTTCGTCTTCCACCACATCGGGTACGGGAGATGTATCGGGTACAGTGGAACGGACACATGTTTTTGTTACAGGTCAAGCGTATACCTTCGGAAATCAATTCTCGTCTGTTATTATCACCGCAGGTACTTTGCCAAGTTCCATTAGTGTTAAAATAGTTTTGTCGGCTAGTCATGCCTTCATCGCTGGTGCGGTTAATCGTTATTACGATTTTAAAAACACAGGAGGAGGTGCTACAACAATGGCTACTTTTAGGTTACATTATTTACATTCCGAATTGAATGGCAATACAGATAATACATTAGACCTTTACGATTACCATATCAGTACTTCAGCTGCTCACGATCATGGACATACCAATTCGGACAATACAAATAATTGGGTAGAATTGGCAAGTACGCCATTAACCTATCTAGCTCCTTCCACTAGTTTTGGAACGAAATATTGGGCATTCGAAAATTCAACACTTCCTATATTCACTTGGTTAGGTGTTCTTAGTACCGATTGGACAGTAGCTGCAAATTGGGTAGGTCATGTGGTACCAGGTAGTGCTGCTGACGTGATTATCCCCGATGCTAATATTTCCACTTTCGACCCTACTTTACCTACAAGCACAAGCATCAATTCACTTACTATTGATTCGAATGCGGTGTTGAATGGAGGTACAGGAACCTCACTTACCCTTACACAATCAACCACTTCGAGTGGAAATACTTTCGAAAATAATGGGACTTTTAATGCAGGAACATCTACCATCGTTTTTGCAAGCACCGCTAATCATGAGATTATTGGAAGTAATGTTAACAGCAATACCATCTTCAATAACCTTGTCTTGAACAATAGCGTTGGTGTGAATTTAGGCGCTAACATTACTGTAAATGGTACCCTCACACTCACTTCGGGTGTGCACGATATGGGGGCATTTAATTTAACCTTGGGTGCTACTTCCACCGTGTTGGGCACACCGTCTGCTTCCAATATGATTGTGTCGAGCAACGGAGGCGAACTTCGCAAAGTGGTTGCAGCCAATGGCGCTTTTACTTTCCCAATTGGTGATAATTCGAGTACTGCAGAATATTCGCCCATTACTTTAACTTATACCGGAAGTGCTTATGCTAGCGCTTATCTAAGTGTAAGGGTGAGCAATGCTAAACATCCGAATAATGCGAGTACTACCAATTACCTAAATCGCTATTGGTCCATCAGTCAATCGGGTATTACTTCATGTCAGGCCAATATTTCTGCTACTTACAAAGCTGCAGATATTGCAGGAACAGAAACCAGTAGTTCGTCAGCCCAATTAAATGGAATTTTTAATCAATCATCTAACCCCTGGTTGAAATTTGCTACCTTAGGAAGCAATACACTTACAGCAACTGGAACCACGCTAACAGCAGGGCAGGTTTCTGCTTTTACAGGTATCACCGGAGCTAATCCTACAGTGAGCATCACCGGTGGTGGAGTGAGTGTTTGTTCGGGTTCAACGGTTAATTTGGGTACGAGTACCACAGCCGACCCTTCAGGAATTTATAGCTGGTCACCTTCTACTTATTTAAGTAGCGCATCCATTTCCAATCCTGTTGTTACAGCAATCACAATAGCTACCACATATACAGTTTCCATAAAAGATGGAAATGGAATAGCTGCTACCGCTAGCACCACCTTAAACATCACACCCGACAATGCCATCTCTCTTACATCTGCGATTGGAACCATTGCTCAAACTGTATGTATCAATACGGCTATCACCAACATTACCTATACCACCACAAGCGCTTCGGGTGCATCTTTCAGTGGATTACCTGCAGGTGTTACCGGTTCTTGGTCATCGAATACAGCAACCATTACTGGTACACCAAGTGTTTCGGGAGCGGCAACGTATACGGTAACTTTAACAGGAGGTTGTGGAACGAGCACTGCTATAGGAACCATCACAGTAACTCCTGTCAACACTGTTAGCGCAGCCTCAAGCGCTCCAACATTATGTATCAATACAGCATTAACATCCATTACACATGCCACTACAGGAGCAACTGGAATAGGCACTGCAACAGGATTACCAACAGGAGTAACGGCAGCATGGGCAAGTAACAGCATTTTAATTAGTGGTACCCCAACGGTATCAGGAACGTTCAGCTACAGCATCCCTTTATCAGGAGGTTGTGGAACGGCAAATGCAATTGGAACAATCATCGTTACGCCAAACAATACCATCACACGAACTTCTGCGATTGGAACAACAGCGCAAACGGTTTGTATCAATACGGCCATCACCAACATTACCTATAGCACCACCGGAGCTACAGGCGCTACCTTTAGTGGATTACCAACTGGGGTAACTGGTTCGTGGGTGTCGAATGCTGTCACTATAAGCGGTTCGCCAAGTGTGGCGGGAACTTCTAATTACACAGTTACATTAACAGGAGGATGTGGAACCATTACTACCACAGGAACGATTACTACTACAGCAAATAATACCATGACACTGAGCTCCGCGACCGGGACCAATGCACAAACGGTTTGTATCAATACTTCCATCACCAATATTAGGTATACCACTGTACGTGCTACAGGTGCCACCTTTAGTGGATTACCAACAGGAGTATCCGGTTCTTGGGCTTCGAACATAGTAACGATTACAGGTACGCCAAGTGTTTCTGGTGTGTCAACTTATACGGTTACCTTAACGGGAGGTTGTGGAAACATTACGACCACAGGAACCATCACCGTAACTGCAAATAAAACCGCAAGTACAGCCTCAACTACTCCAACCTTATGTATCAATACGGCCTTAACAGCCATTACTCATACCACGGCAAGAGCTACGGGTATTGGAACTCCATCTGGATTGCCAACTGGAGTAAGTGCAGCATGGGCAAGTAACACGATTACCATTAGTGGTACGCCAACTGCTTCAGGAACTTTCAACTACACCATTCCATTATCCGGAGGCTGTGGAACAGTAAGCGCCACTGGAACGATAACAGTGAACGCATTGCCAACAACTTCTTTGGCAGGCAACAATGAAACAATATGTATAACAGGTTCTAACCTTTCGGCAAACACTCCCGTTAATGGAAGTGGTCTTTGGAGCATTGTAAGTGGTCCGAGTACAAACTTAAGTCAGATAAGCAGTCTTTCTGATCCAACAGCAACATTTACACCCGATGGAGGAGCAGGAGCTTATGTTTTATCTTGGACCATAAGTAATAGTCCTTGTTCATCCAGTTCTTCGTCAGTAACCATTACGGTTCAAGAAGCAGGAACTTGGTATGGAAACACCAGTGATTGGTTTGATGCCAGTAACTGGTGTGGAGGCGTGCCAACTTCTACCACCAATGTGGTTATATCTTCTTCGGCAACTACAATGCCTGTAATTAACAGCGCAGGTGCAGTATGCAACAACCTATCAATAAACAGCGGAGCTTCCTTAACTCTTTCTTCTTCCAATTCGCTTTCAGTGTATGGTAGTTGGTTGAATAATGGAACTTTCACTGCCAACTCAGGAACCGTTAATTTTGTGTCGACAACTACAGGTAACACAATTGCTGGTACACTCACAGGTACATCTCAATTTAATAATATAACTTTTAATGGAGTTGGTGGGGCATGGTTATTCAGCATTGCCGCTGATGTAGCCGGTAATTTTTTAATTTCAAATGGCTCAACCACCGCACCGAACGGTAATTTAGCGATTAATGGAGCTTTCACTAATAATGGTTCTTTTGTTGCCAATGGAGGAACGGTTAATTTTAATGGTTCAAGTGCTCAAACCATTGGAGGTTCAACAGCAACTGTCTTCAACAACCTTACATTGGGTAGCACTGATACCCGAACATCATCAGTAAACATCACTGTAAATGGAATCTTAAATCTGAGTGGTGCTAATGCATCGGCTTCTCAAGGAGCTCTCGATATGGGAGCCTATACCTTATTCATGGGTTCGTCTTCCACCACATCGGGTACGGGAGATGTATCGGGTACAGTGGAACGGACACATGTTTTTGTTACAGGTCAAGCGTATACCTTCGGAAATCAATTCTCGTCTGTTATTATCACCGCAGGTACTTTGCCAAGTTCCATTAGTGTTAAAATAGTTTTGTCGGCTAGTCATGCCTTCATCGCTGGTGCGGTTAATCGTTATTACGATTTTAAAAACACAGGAGGAGGTGCTACAACAATGGCTACTTTTAGGTTACATTATTTACATTCAGAACTAAATGGGAATACCGATAATTTGTTAGACATCTACGATTATCACGTTAGTGCTTCTGTCTATCATGATCATGGACATAACAATTCCGACAATGTGAATAATTGGTTAGAGTTAGCGAATACTCCATTGAACTACCTTGCACCTTCTAATTTCGGATTTAAATATTTGACATTAGCAAATTCAACACTTCCTAATTTCACTTGGTTAGGTGTCATAAGTACCGATTGGAATACATCGGCCAATTGGGTGGGAAATACTATACCTAGTAGCACTGATAATGTTGTGATTCCTGATGCTAATGTTTCTGACTACGACCCTACATTACCAACAAGCGCGAGCGTAAATACAATTGTTATTGATTCGAATGGAGTGTTGAATGGAGGAATCGCTACCACACTTACCTTGACTCAAACGTCAACATCAAGTGGAAGTACTTTCGAAAACAATGGAACGTTTAATGTAGGAACATCCACTGTGGTTTTTGCAAGTTCTGCACATCTTCAAATTATCGGTAGTGATGATAATGCTGCCATCACATTTAATAATCTTGTGTTAAATAGCAGTTACGGATTGACATTGGCTGCGAATGTGGATGTAAATTCAACCCTTACTCTTACTTCGGGCTTGCTCGATATGGGAGCAAAAAATTTAATCTTGGGTGCTTCGGCCACTGTGTCAGGCACTCCTTCAGCAACTAATATGATAGTAGCTAGCAACGGAGGTGAACTTCGAAAAATAGTAACAACCAATGGTGCTGTCACCTTCCCTATTGGTGATAATACAAGTACTGTAGAATATTCACCGATTACTTTAACCTTTACAGGAAGTGCATATTCAAATGCCTATTTTGGAGTAAAAGTTAGCAATGCGAAACATCCGAATAATGTTAGTGCTACCAATTATCTAAATCGTTATTGGTCCATCAATCAATTGGGTATTACTTCTTGTCAGGCCAATATTTCTGCAACTTACAAAGCTGCAGATATTGCAGGAACAGAAACCAGTAGTTCGTCAGCACAATTAAATGGAACATTTAATCAATCATCTAATCCTTGGACGAAGTTCGCTACCTTGGGTAGCAATACACTTGCAGCAACAGGAACCACGCTTACAGCAGGACAGACTTCTGCTTTTACAGGTATCACTGAAGCTAATCCAGTGGTGAGCATCACTGGAGGTGGAGTGAGTGTTTGTTCGGGTTCAACCGTTAGTTTTGTTACTAGTGTCACAGCCGACCCTTCAGTAATTTATAGCTGGTCGCCTTCTACCTATTTAAGTAGCACCACCGTTTCTAATCCTTCGGCAAATTCAATTGCATCTACTACTGCTTATATCGTATCTATTAAAGATGGAAACGGTATAGCAAGCACAGCGAGTACCACATTAAGCATTACTCCTGATAACACCATTACACGTTCATCGGCAGTAGGCACTACAGCACAAACCGTTTGTATCAATACCCCAATCACCAGCATCACTTATACCACCATAGGAGCCATAGGAGCTACTTTTAGTGGATTACCTACTGGAGTTACAGGTTCTTGGTCATCTAACACAGCAACCATTAGTGGTTCACCAAGTGTTTCGGGAGTTTCAACGTATACCGTAACCTTAACAGGAGGATGTGGAAACATTACCACCACAGGAACCATTACCGTCACAGCCGACAATACCATTACACTTAGCTCTGCGAATGGTACCAATGCGCAAACCGTTTGTATCAATACTTCAATTACCAATATTACTTATACAACAGTGAGAGCTACAGGTGCCACCTTTAGTGGATTACCAACAGGAGTATCCGGTTCTTGGTCATCTAACACAGTAACCATAAGTGGTTCACCAAGTGTTTCGGGAACTTCAACTTATACGGTTACTTTAACAGGAGGATGTGGAAACATAACCACTACAGGAACTATCACCGTAACTCCTTTACCTACTAGCGCTTCAGCAGGTAGCAATCAAACAATGTGTATTACAGGTTCAAATCTATCCGCGAACACACCTGTTGTAGGAAGTGGTCTTTGGAGCATTGTAAGTGGTCCTAGCACCAACCTAAGTCAAATCAGCAGTCTTTCTAATCCATCAGCAATATTTACGCCCGATGGAGTAGCAGGAGCTTATGTTTTATCATGGACCATTAGTAATAGTCCGTGTTCATCAAGTTCATCGTCAGTAACCATTACGGTTCAAGAAGCAGGAACTTGGTATGGAAACACTAGTGATTGGTTGGATGCCATCAACTGGTGTGGAGGCGTACCGACCACCACAACGAATGTAGTCATTCCATCATATGCTACCCATATGCCAATGATAAGTGGAGCAGCAGAGTGTAACCACATCACCATCGCTAGTGGATCCACGTTAAACATGGATGGCACGGGCACATTAACGCTTTCTGGTAACTGGACCAACAATGGCACCTTTACCTCAGCAGGAGGCATGGTTACCTTTGCAGGGTCGAGCGCACAAACCATCAGTGGCAGCAATACCTTTGATAACATCTATGTAAATAATGCTTCAGGAGTAAGCCTGTCGAACGATATCACAGTAATGAGCATCTTAGAGTTAGACAATGGCAACGTACAAACGGGCAGTAACAAAATACGCATGGAGGCGAATGCATTTCCAATAGCCATAGGCGGATTGATAGAAGGTAATTTAGAAGAATACATCCCATCAGGCTTTGGCGTATCCGCGTATTACCCAATCGGTACAGGCACGAGCAGTGCAGCACTTGATTTATTTTTTGATAATGTACTAACCGATGGATATGTAACCGCGAGCACCACAGTAGGCGACCATTTACAAATCAGCACCTCAGGATTTAACTCTAACCAAACGGTCAATCGCACGTGGAGCATGAGTAACCAAGGAGTTAGTTTCGATCAGTATCAAATCGGATTGAGTTATCAGAACAGTGATAAAGATGCAGGCTTTGTAGATAACTATGCAGCAGCTTCATTATACACAGGCAGCATTTGGCAAACCTTACCGAATAGTTATAACTATGGCAACTACCAATCTGTATCTAACGTAAGTAGCTTAGGCGACTTCCAAATAGGCGTGATAAACCCAACCCCAAGTTTGTATACCATTAGTCCGTCATTAGGGGCTCAATTACAAACCTTAGATGTAGTATTAAAAGGAGCAGGCTTTATCACCAATGCCAGTAGCTTAAATGTAGGTACAGGCATAACAGTAAACACGGTAACAGTAAATTCAGACACGATGCTAACAGCAAACATAAGCATCAGTTTAGGAGCAAGTATCGGAGTACGACCATTTACAGTAACCAATGGTCTACCAGGAGGCGGAACCAGCGGCAGTGTAAACTTTATGGTAACCGGCCCATTTCCACTAGCAAATTTTGTAGCAAGTAGTACGACCATTGATTGCAACCTAGATGGCACAGTCACCTTTAACAACTTAACCAACTATGCCACTAGTTATTCATGGAATTTCGGAATCGGAGCTACCCCATCTAGTGCAAGCGGCTTTGGACCATATACGGTAAGTTATAGCAGTACAGGAAGCAAAACCATCACGCTGATAGCCACTAATGTTAACGGAAACGATACCCTTACAAGTAATATCACGGTTAACGCATCCGTACCAGGAACCCCAGCAAGCATTACCGGACCAATCAACCTATGTGCATATGTAGGACAAAATGTAGTTTATACCAGCACATTAGTAAACAGTGCAACAGGTTATAGTTGGTTTGTACCAAGCGGAATCAGCCTAGTATCGGGTCAAGGTACAAGTGCTATCACAGTAACAGTGAACCAAGGATTTACCACAGGCAGTTTGTCGGTAGTAGCAACAAATGCGTGCGGATCAAGTATCAGCGCAAGAAGCATCAGCTTATTAGTGAACATACCAGCTTCAGCACCAGCGACCATGACAGGAGTTACAAGTTTATGTTCCTATTTAGGTACAAGCAGTTCAGTTAACTATACCTGCTCTACCGTGACCAATGCAACAGGCTATAAATGGACACTCCCTTCCGGCATCAACCTAGTATCCGGCCAAGGTACCACCCATATTGTAGCGACAGTAAGTTCAGGCTTTACTACAGGTACCTTATCCGTATTAGATACCAATGCATGTGGAGCAAGTCTAACAGCAAAGACGTTGGCATTAACAGCCACTATACCAGCAACCGCACCAGCCAGTATCGCAGGAGTCACAGGATTGTGCGTAGCCTTACATAATGGTACAAATGTGAATTATACCTGCCCAACGGTAACCAATGCAACAGGCTATAAATGGACATTACCAAGCGGCTTAACCCTTGTGTCAGGTCAGGGCACGACCCATATCATATTAACAGTAGGCTCAGGCTTTACCGCAGGAACCTTATCGGTAGTGGATACCAATGCATGTGGAGCTAGTCTTACCGCAAGAACCTTAGCTCTTTCAGCAACCATACCAGCTACCGCACCAACAAGCATAACGGGAACCACAGCATTGTGTTCATACGTAGGCAGCAATACAACTATTAACTATACCTGTCCAACAGTAACTAATGCAACGGGCTATAAATGGACACTACCATCTGGCTTAAACCTAGTATCCGGTCAGGGCACTACCCATCTAGTAGTAACCGTAGGTTCGAGTTTTACCAGTGGAACATTAATGGTAGCAGATACCAATGCTTGCGGTAGCAGCTTAGCAACAAGAAACGTGAGTTTAAATGGAGTGCCACCCGCCACTGCCCCAGCTACATTGTCGGGTCAAGCAGCCCTTTGTTCATCCTTGGGAGTTAATGAAGTATATACCTGTTCATCGGTATCAGGAGCAGCAGGCTATAACTGGACCATTCCATCCGGCTTGACCTATATTTCAGGCCAAGGTACCACGTCATTAACAGTGAACGTAGACTCAAGTTTCACCAGTGGCACACTGTCGGTATCCGCAACCTATGTATGTGGAATAAGTGCAGGAGCTAAAAGTTTAGTATTAAATGCAGTCGTACCAGCTAGCCCACCATCAAGTATAACAGGTTTGGTAGGTTTATGTAGTTCACTAGGACTAGGAAGTAATGTAGTATATACCTGTTCGTCAGTAACCAATGCAACCGGCTATGATTGGACCATCCCAACAGGCTTAACAACCGTTTCCGGCCAAGGTACCACGTCATTAACCGTTCATGTAGATTCAACATTTGTGACAGGTAACCTCAGCGTAAAAGCAACCAATAGTTGCGGATCAAGTGCAGGTACCACCAGTATAAGCATTGTAACAGCCGCCCCAGCGTTAATAGGTAGTATATCTGGGCCAACAGTAGTATGTGGATTAACCAGCGCTAACTATTCAGTTACCCCTGTAGCAGGAGTAAGCAGTTATAGTTGGACAGTTCCAACCGGACTAACCATAACCTCCGGTCAAGGTACGCCATCGATAAATGTAACTGTGGCAGCAGGTACCATCTCAGGTACATTAACATTGCAAGCCACTAACACCTGTGGAAGCAATATCTTAACCACAGCCATTACCAAGAAACCGATAGCACCAAGTATCATCTCAGGACCGGTTTCATTGTGCGGACAAACCACAGCAAATTACAGCACAAGTTCAGCAGGAGCAACAAGCTATACATGGACCTTACCAACAGGAATAACAGTATCCAGTGGTACAGGCACAAGTTCGATCAATGCGAATATAGCCGCCACTTTTGTAGCAGGCAACATCAATGTAACCGCAGTGAATGCCTGTGGAAGCACAGCGGGCACAGCACGAACAGTATATGGAAAAATACCAGCAGCCACCACAGCCATTTCGGGATTGACCAATGTATGTGGAGTAACAACAACTACCTACACAGCTACAGGTGTTGTTGGAGCAGCAAGTTATGCATGGACCTTACCAATAGGATTAAGTTCGTTATCTGCAACAGGAAATAGCATAACGGTACAAAACGCAGGATTTACAGGCGGTAGTATTTCAGTTCAGGCAATCAATGTTTGCGGAACAGGAGCAGCTAAGGTATTAGCCTTGTCAGTAGCATCGACCTTGCCAGGAGTGATATCAGGACCAACGGTGACTTGCGGATTAACCTCAGCCACCTACTCGGTAGCAGCAGTAACAGGAGCCACAGGATATACATGGACAACACCAGTAGGAGCAACCCTATCTGGCCAAGGCACATCAACGATAGTAGCAACGTTTGCAACACCAATGGTGGGAACAGTAAGTGTTACATCACACAATGCTTGTGCAAATAGTGCAGCAAGAACGTTAGCTGTGGCCAAAATATCAGCCACCCCAGGAGCAATAACAGGGGCTTCTACAGTATGTGGATTAGGTTCAGCAGCGTATTCAATAGCAGCAGTAGTAGGAGCAACGAATTATGTATGGACCTTACCAACAGGACTTACAATTGCCTCTGGGCAAGGGACTTCAAGCATTGTAGCGAATGTAGCATCAACATCTTTCCCAGCAGGAACCATTTATGTGAATACACAAAATGCTTGCGGTAGCAGTGCGCGTCAGTCGAAGGCAATAACAGTATGTGCAAGTCCAGAGGAGATGACGAGCGAAACGAACAACACCATAAGATTATATCCGAATCCAGCAACGAGTGAGTATTCGATGGAGATACAAAGCGCAGAGGAAAAAGAAATAATAGAAGAAGTGTATGATGTTTTAGGAAACATGGTAAGACAAGAAAAGCATACGATAACGGTAGGCGAAAACTTGTTGAGAACAAACATAGAGGCGTACAAGAACGGAATATACATGATAAGAATAATTGATCATGATAGTTCGATTATGTATACACAACGATTGATTAAACAATAAAAGGAGTATTCATTCTCCTTAATAGTTAAAACTTAAAATCCCGTTACAGAAATGTAACGGGATTTTTTTTGTTAAGAGTTGAATGATTCAACTTGAAAACCACCTCAAAGTAATCACCCTTATCTATTTTTTTGAAAAAAAAATTGTGGTGAATATTTTTTTACGGATATTTACAAATCTAAAATTTCTATATTATGAAAAAAATTATACTCTTTTCGTTTGCTATGTCGATGGTGCTTGGTTCGAGGGCACAAATAACGGTAACCCGAAACGATATGCCCAATGCGGGCGACTCGGTGTTGGTAAGCCTTACTAATACCATCGGTTCGCTGGATGCTACACTTACAGGTGCTAACTATGCTTGGGATTTTTCTAGTCTTACGTATACCAGTCAGCAGGAAATAAAATTCGATAATCCGACTACTTTTCCTCTCATCTATGCTATTCCGTTTAATTTTATCAATACCAGTTATGGTCGCGAAAACCGAAACCTGACGGGTTTGCCGGTGCTCAACATCACAGCTGCTTATGATTTCCTGAAAGAGTCGACCGGTTCGCTCAAGCAGGTAGGAGCAGGTTATACCATTGGAGGCACTCCTTTGCCGTTTTTTTACACGTCTAACGATGTGATTTATACTTTCCCGATGAATTATGGCAATACCGATTCGAGCGATTATCAGTTTGGCTTACCCATCCCCACCATTGGCTATTATGGCGAAATAGGCCACAGGGTGAACGTGGTGGATGGTTGGGGTACATTGACCTTGCCGTATAGCTCGTATCAAACGCTAAGGGTGAAATCGGTAATAGCGAGCACCGATACTTTGTACATTTCGGCCCTTTCGTTTGGTAGCAATATTGTTCGCCCTACACGGGTGGAGTATAAATGGTTGACCAACGGCAAACAAATACCTGTGCTGGAGATAGACGCTAACCTATTGGGCACCACGGCTACCATCAGCAATGTTTCGTATCAAGACATCTATCATTCGGGAGCAGGCATAGCCGAAAACAATGGCAATGCCTTCGCGCTTCAACTTTTTCCAAACCCATCTACCGATCAATTGGTGGTGCAATATGCGCTTACCAATCCATCGCCTATCACCATCACCGTTTCGGATGTGATGGGTAAAGTATTAACCACTTCGGTGGAAGGAGTGCAAACGGCAGGTACCCACCAAAAATGGATGAGCACCACTGACCTTCATCTTGCCAAAGGGGTATATGTTATCACCGTTCAATCGGCAATGGCTAAAGAAGTGAAACGCTGGGTGGTAGAATAGGTTGTTGGAGGCGAACGTTTAGCTAAATTTATTCTTCAGATTAAGGAAAAAACGTTCGAAAAAATGATAGCTAAGCATGGATACCAAGATGGTGGTGAACAAACTGGTGATGCTAAGGCAAATAAACGCTTTGTAATTGATACACCAAACATTGGCTCCTAGGAGATGCATGGCGAAAATGATGCAGAAAAACACAATCATGTGATAGCAATACATGCCATAGGTATATTGGCCTAAGGACGAAATGATTTTCCAGCGGCTTATCTTGTAAAACGAATGTTGGGCATAGTTTTGTTCCATCACCATAAAAGCAAAAATCAAGGAGAATACTACCGGAAAAAACGAGGAGCCAAGGGTATAATGTGCGCCTAGTTTCCAAAGATAAAGCCTCAGCGGCATGATGATGACTGCCACGATGTATACCAGCTTGATGACATTGCCCGAAATGGTTTTAAATCGTTCGATAAAGGCGGCATCGGTAGCCAAATAAGCAATGAGCGCCCCGGTAGCCAAATCGGACATGGACGAAAGCGAATGAAACTTAATAATCATGATGGCCCCATCGGCATAGAAATACCGAAACGCCACCGAACCCGAGATAATCAAAAGGAAAGTGGCCAATAAATACTTGCGAGGGATAAATGCGATAACCAATGGCCAAAACAGGTAAAACTGCTCTTCAACCGACACCGACCAAAGCACCCCAATGAGCACATTGCTGATGCCATGAAACACATAATCGAAATTGCCAGCAAATCCGATGTAAAGCCATTTGTTGATAGAACTAGTGCTTACACCAATGGGGAAATGTTCGGGAATATGATTGTGCAACAAAGGAAATACCCAAAGACAAAGGGCAACGACCAGGAAATACACTGGCCAAATGCGCAACACTCGCCTAAAATAAAAATGCTTGATATTGATGCTTCCCCGATTGGCTTTTTCGCTCAACAAAAGATAGGTGATGAGGAAACCACTGAGCACAAAAAAGAAACTTACACCCAAATCGCCATTTTTCAAAAGGTTTTCTTTGGCAAAATCATAGGGTTTGTTTCCTCCGAAATATCCAAGGCTCACCACGGCATGGTTTATAAACACCGCAAAAAAGGCGAAAAACCGCAGCCCATCAAGGTTGGGGAAGTATATTTTCTCGGTTTGATTCATAGTGGTTGCAAATGGGCTGCAATTTATTACTTTTTCTCAAGCTGAGGTAAGGAGTTGTGGTTTTCTATATTAATCGTAAATTCGCACCTCCAAAAAATAGGATACCTAATATTATGTCAAAATTTCATACGTTAAAAGTAAGTGAAGTGGTTCGCGAAACAGCCGATGCAGTGTCTATTGCCTTCGCAGTTCCTACCGAACTAAAACAAGAATATACATACAAACAAGGGCAATACCTTACGCTGAAACTAAAAGTAAAAGGCGAAGAGTTGAGGCGTTCGTATTCCATCTGTAGCAGTCCGCTTGACGAAAACGAATTGCGTGTGGCAGTGAAAAAGGTAAAAGATGGTCGCGTTTCTACCTTTATCAACGACACTGTGAAGGTAGGCGATGTGATGGAAGTGATGGTTCCGATGGGTAATTTCTATTCGGAAATGAATGCTAACAACAAGAAACATTATGTGCTTTTTGCAGGAGGCAGCGGCATCACTCCTATGTTCTCGATACTGAAAACGGTACTTAAAGCCGAGCCTCAAAGCCGTATTACTTTATTGTATGGCAATAACGATGAACCATCTATTATCTTTCAAAAACAAATCGAGTTGTTGGCACTTACCAATGCCGATCGGTTGAATGTGGTGCATATACTCAATACGCCACCTGTCAATCATCCGATGCTATTGCAAGGAGTGATGGAAAAAGGGAAAATCATTTCTTTGTTCGAAAACTATATTGGTATGAGCGCTAGCAACGAATACTTTATCTGTGGCCCTGGCCCGATGATGGAAAATGTGGTGGCTGCCTTAACAGAGTTAAAAATAAATGAAACACAAATTCATATCGAATATTTTACCGCTCCGGTGAGCACCGAAGAAGTAAAACCTGCGGTGGACGAGGTGGCTGGTGCTACTGCCACCATCATACTGGATGGTGATGAGCATAAAATAGTGTTGAACCAAGGCGAATCGATATTAGAAGCAGTGCTTCGCAAGGGATTGGATGCACCCTATGCTTGTCAAGGAGGTTCGTGCTGTACTTGCCGTGCTTTGTTGCAAGAAGGAAAAGTGGAAATGCGTGTGAACTATGCTTTATCGAAAGGTGAAGTGAAACAAGGGTATATACTCACCTGTCAAAGTCGGCCAACTACAGCTACCGTAACGGTGAATTACGACAAAGGTCTTTAGTGTATTGGTTCAATTGTCATTGGTCATTAGTCTATGTAATGAAAAAGCCCCGAATTTTTTTCGGGGCTTTTTGTTTTAGATGATTAAATTAATTATGCTTGGTAAGTGTAAACGTTATATCACCTGTGGTAACAAGGTCGATGTTTTGGTTCGAGGTCTGAATGAAATGACACAAAGTAGAGCCAATGTTGCAGAAATGGCAGGTGATGAGCCAAAATAGAACATGACATATATCAGGTTTTTGAAAATAATTCGATTTTTTGATTTTGAGGAAAGGACAAAAAAGAAAAAATGCCTAATTAGGCAACAGGGGAAAAACGTTACTTTGGGCAGTTGTCTAATTAGGCAACAGGGGAAAAACGTTACTTTGGGCAGTTGTCTAATTAGGCAACACGAGAAAAACGATACTTTTGTCAGTTGTCTAATTAGGCAACACGAGAAAAACGTTACTTTGGGTAGTTGTCTAATTAGACAACAGGGGAAAAACGTTACTTTGGGCACTTGCCTAATTAGGCAACACGAGAAAAACGATACTTTTGTCAGTTGTCTAATTAGACATTTACCAAAAACCGCCATTTTGACAGAAAACCTAAACCTCAACCACCCCATTTGGATATTCTCCTGCCATTCGTAAAACCATACATATATATAAGGTGTGTTTTGTGGATTTAAATTTTTATGTATATTTGGGAGATGAAAAAAGTGGTGTATATAAAGAGTCGTTTGTTTGTTGGTGAGGGCAAATGTGCAGTGTACATTTGAGCCAGTATGTGCGTATGACAACAAAGGCATCTGCACTGCTTACCTTAAAGTTTAGTATTAGAAAATGGAATACCAACGAGGGCTTAAAAACCGTATCTTGCACACTTGAAAAAATGAATATATAGAAATGCTTTTTGAAGAATACACATATTTTGATTACCAATTTCCAGAACCTCAATATCTGGGTGCTAAATACACCCATTTAGCGTGGATAAAAAAGTTCATACCCGACAATGTAAAAACAGCCATTGACGCATTTGCAGGTTCACAGTCAGTCGCTTTCTTGTTTAAGCAAATTGGATACAAGACAATTACAAACGATTTTTTGAATTTCAACAATCAAATAGGTTTAGCTTTAATTGAAAACAAGGATACTAAGGTGACCAATGAAGATTTAAAAATTCTTTTTCAACCAGCGAAAAACAAAAGTGATTTTCAGTTAATGGAAAACACATTTACAAATGTGTTTTTTGAAAAGGAAGAAGCTGAGTTTTTGGACAATTTTAGAGCAAATATTCCTCTGCTTGAAAACCCAATAAAGCAAGCAATCGCCTTTGCTGTTATTAACCGAAGTATGACAAGGAAAATAACTATGGGGCATTTTGGACATACTCAAGCATTAGTTTATGCAAGTGATCCCGAAAGAATAAAACGTAACAGAAGTTTGGTAAGACCAATCAAAGAAATATTTGAAGAAATACTTCCCAAATACAACAACGCAGTTTTCGACAATAAGCAAGACAATCAAAGTTTTCACAAAAATATTTTAGAGTTGTTGCCGACTGTTGAAAATGTTGATTTAGCATATTTCGACCCACCATATTGCGACAGCCACGCAGACTATCAAGGGTTTTACCACTTACTTGAAACCTACACCGAGTATTGGAAAGACAAAGAATTTGTGAACGGAATAAAACGATACGAACCACAACGAGTTAGTGGCTTTGACAAAAAAAGAGATGTATTAAATTCTTTTGAAAAACTTTTTGAACTTTCAGAAGAAATCCCTAATTGGTTAATCAGTTATAACAATCGTAGTTATCCAGGAATTGAAGAGTTTGAAAAACTAATTTCAAAATACAGAGATGTAATGGTTGAAGCAAAAACCTATCATAACGGAAGAGGCGGAAAAGGAAGCGTTGCAGGCAGTCAAGAAATATTATTTGTTTGCAAACCCAAGAAAAAGCATTTTGTATCAACCAATCAACAACAAGAATTAGTAAATGAAGGACTTTAACTACTGGAAAAAATTACACGAAAGCGAAAAACTTGAAGAGTTTAGCAATGATGCTATTGGTTTACTTTGGTTAAAAACAAAATCTATAGTTCGTAAAGAACTTATTGCCGAATTTCTAAAGAACAATAAAATCACTTTAAAGGAAACGGCATTAGCCAAACAATTCATTGAACTGTTTGACCTACTTTGCAAAGCCCCTGAAAATTCACATAAAATCCTAAACGATTACATCAAAGAAGAAAACGGAAAGCAAGTTGTAAAACTTGACACTGTTCAATTAGTTTCTGAACTTTATAAACTCAAAAACTTTGATTGGGGTGGCGACTATCAAAATTCGCTTGACAAATATTTAGTAAGCCATTATGTGAAGGTTCACAAATCTTACGACACACTCATTTCAAAGTTTGAAACCGAAATCAATGTTGCCGTCCAAGGCTATGTTTTAAACAGTTGGTATAACCATTGGAGCAGTATTTTAATCGAACATATTTTCAAAACTCATTCAACAGTTTTACCAACCGTTGGACAAATAAAAAGCGTTGATTTTTTCATTAACAATGTTCCGTTTGATTTAAAAGTAACTTATCTACCTGCTGAATACATCAAAGACAAACGCAAGGAAAAAGGTTATCCAGTTGAATTGACTTTTCTAAAAAAGAAAGCTGAAGAAGCCAAAATTGTTTTTGATAAAAAGGCGAAACCTGCGGACATCTTTTATGAAATAGTTGAGAAGATGAAAGATAGAAATGATGCTTTCTGCAATGGTGTTTTGACAAAGCTAAAAGACGAGAAACTTGAAATTTTAAACGAAGTTCAAGCTAATCCAAAAATTCTTGCGACTTGGCTTTACGAAAATCAAGGAGAAATGCGGTTTGGTTCTGAAAACCGTTTGTTCCTTGTGCTTGTGGACACTGACGACTTCAATGGTTCTTGGAAACTGAAAAGAAATCTTGACCTTTTAAAGCCAACGATTATTTCATACTTGGATAATTTTGGTTCTAAAAAGGTTGACGACCTAAAAGTGAGTTTCAATTTTAAAGGTAAGCCACAAACATTTACAGCCCTAACAGACATAATATTTGTAGTGAAATAGCCAACGCCTTCCCCCCCCGCAAACGCGAGCTTGTTTAGCTGGTGTTGGTTATTAGGTAGTGTCCCACTACCAACACAAAACAAAAAAAAGCTGTGTTGTGGCGGGACGCCACAGAATAATAAACACGAGCGAAACACCTCGCGTTTGCGGGTCATTGCAGAGCGACACCCAAACTGACAACAAATTATCAAAATGAAAGACACCAGTAAAAAGATGAAAGCAATAATTTGTAACAAATACGGACCTCCAGAAGTTCTCCAAATTAAAGAAGTAGAAAAACCTAGTCCAAAAGACAATGAAGTGCTAGTGAAAATATATGCTACAACAGTTACGGTTGGGGATGTTAGAGTTCGGGGCTTTGTAGTTCCTCTTTCCTTTTGGATTTTTGCCCGGATAGTTCTTGGTTTATGCAAACCAAAAAAAGAAATACTCGGGAGCATATTTGCTGGCGAAATAGAAGCAGTAGGCAAAGAGGTAAAAATGTTTAAGAAAGGCGATAAGGTTTTTGCATCTTCCTCACACCAATTTGGTACCTATGCAGAGTATATATGTATCGCGGAAACTGGCTGTATAGCAATGCAGCCGATTAATTTGACTTATGAAGAAGCAGCCGCAATTCCTTGGGGCGGACTTACTGCAGTGTATTTTTTGAGGAAAGCCAATATTCGTAAAGGACAAAAAGTGCTTATCTATGGGGCTTCAGGAAGTTTAGGAACAAGTGCGGTTCAACTTGCAAAATACTTTGGTGCAGAAGTTATTGGGGTATGCAGTACTTCTAATTTAGATTTGGTCAAATCACTTGGTGCAGATAAAGTAATTGATTACACGAAAGAGGATTTTACCAAAATCGGTGAAATCTATGATGTCATTTTTGACACAGTTGGGAAAACCTCTATTTCTAAAAGTGTATCATCTCTAAAAAAAATGGTGTTTATCTTAACTCTGTAACCACGCCTGTAGTGTATATTATTTTGAAATGGTTTTCATTAATAAGCGGGAAGAAACTAATGGGCGGCACCTTAACTCCAAAGGCAGAAGATTTAATTTATTTGAAAGGACTTGTCGAATCGGGACAATTAAAACCTGTTATAGACAAAATTTATAATTTAGAGCAAATAGTTGAGGCACACAGATACGTTGACAAGGGACACAAGAAAGGGAATGTAATAGTTACAGTTTCATGATGACAAAAAGCAACCTCCCGCTACGTCTACCCGCAAACGCGAGCTTGTTTAGCTCGTGTTGGTTATTAGATAGTGTCCCACTACCAACACAAAACAAAAAAACTCTTTACAGAAATGTAAGGAGTTTTTTATTAATTCAAACCAAACTTTTTAATGGTATTCGTAAGCACCTATATCGAGTAGGCCGTCCGAAGAAAAATAGTTGTTCAAATCATAATCTATACTACCCAGGAAAGCTCCATGATTGATGGCTTGGGAGTTGCTTGATAATTTATAGTTATTGATGCTTATATCCACAAAACTTGGGTCGATGTTTCGGTAAACGGAATTGTAATGCCCAGCAAGGGTGGTGCTCAACGAAGCCGATTTTACCATACAATGATCGAAATAATATTTAAGGTTGTAACCCGTTACTCCCTCAGCCGAATCTAAGGCCATTTCGTCATCTAATTCTCCGTAAATAATACAATTTCCAAAATAGGCAATCGAGTCCATTTGATACACTATTTCGGTATTGGTGTTATCAATATAATGATTATTCAAAACAAATAGAGGTGTAGTCCTCGAACCTCCTGCATTGCCTCCTGTGGCATTGTTCGGATTGCCGTTCCAATAATTAGCAAAAGTACATTGCTGAAAATTATAGATTCCTCCCCGTGATAAAGCTGCCACATATTGTCCACAATTGGCAAACACACAATGCGAACATTCCACATGAGCTTTTTGAGTGTAAAGGGCAGCAGCAGTCATGTTTTTGATGATGGTATGTTTAAGACTTAGAAAAGGGAGCGTACCGGTAGCATCGGGTTCTTCGGCTTGTATGCCAATGGAGCCGTTTTTAATTTTAGCCCAATCGAAGCTATTGTTTATACTGCCTTTCATCAACCATATTTTTCCCCATTGCCCGGGTATTTCTTTGTAGTCGGGTTCTAAACGGTCGCCTTCGAAGGTTACTTCATTGCCATACGTACCATGAACTTGCAACGAACCATCTTTATACACCCATAATACAGCATACTTGTGTAAATACACCTGAGTGCCTGGTTGCATTTCGAGAATACAACACGAGTCGACAACGGCATATCCGAAAATTAAATGTGGTTTATCGTTTGTCCAAATGGTATGGTGACAAGTGCCTGTTCCATCGCCAATGATAGAGTAGGGCGGTAGTCCATTCGTAGGAAACACATTTGGTTTATGCAGATAAACATCCCTTCCTATGGCGGTAAGGCTAACATGTTGAGTATTTCCATTGGTTTCGAAGATGACCGAATCTTTTATCAATAATGGCGAAAGCGCAGAGAATGGATTTACGGTTACTTGAACAAATACATATAAACTATCGCCTGCGAGTATTTCAATATCCGAAAGCGAAGTTCCCGAAAAACCATCCACATTGATTCTGAATTGGGAGTTGGTTCCTCCTCCTAAATATACTTTCGATATGTTTAAAGTTTGTTTTTCGCTATTGTATATTCTAAAGCTTTTGGTGGTAGAGCCCACTTGAGTAAACACGGTATCGAACAATACCGAGTCAGTCGAGAATCCAAGCTTTGCACTGGAGTCGGAAAGTATCTTGTCTTTTTTGCAAGACGAGAGTACGAAAACGGAAAGTATGGAGAAAAGAAAAATGTGCTTAAACAATTTCATGGTGCAAAGATAGTGGTTGACCAATAGTAAACGATGTTTTTCTAAAATTATTGTTGCGAAAGAAAGTTTCGAGCACTATCCTCGATGAGCGGATGTAAGAAATTAACAATGGATTGTTTATGGAATTTGAGAATGGCTAGCATCATACTATAAAAATAATTAAATTTGTGAATTGCATTGCAACAAAATATGGTGGTAAGAGAAAGAAGAAATGTATTGATAAGTTTAGTTTGCATCACAGCCCCAATTTCAGCGACAGCTCTATGAGTAGACAGATAAGGTATACTTTCTTAGCGCTGGCCGTTGTTCTCAACATTCATTTTGCAATTGGTCAAGCTTCATTTGCCGATGAGGCCGAATTCAAGAAACATGCGAATAAACTTTTCGAGGATGATGAATTCGAACAAGCCTACCCCTTATTCAGTCAGTTATTAAGTGTTTACCCCAAAGACCCTGACTACAACTATCGTTTTGGAGTGTGTACCCTATTTGCCAGTGACGATAAAGAAAAAGCCATCCCTTTTCTCGAGTTTTCGGAAAACAAAGATGTGGAAAAGGAAGTGATGTATTACCTCGCAAAAGCCTATCACCTCAATTACCGCTTTGATGACGCCATAGCCGAATACACAAAATACAAAAAGGTGGCCTCGGCAAATAAAGCCAGCAAGCTTCAAGTCGACAGGCAAATTGAAATGTGTAAAAATGGAAAACAACTTTTGCGCAGCCTTAAAGATTTGTCGGTAATCGAAAAAAAGGAAATGAACAAGGCGGAATTTTATAGAGCCTACGACATTTCGCAAATAGGAGGGAAGTTATTGGTGAAACCAGACGAAAAACAGTTTAAGACGGCCATCGATAAAAAGAAAAAAGACAATTCCATCATTTACCTTTCGAAAGACAATAATCAGATTTTCTTTTCGAGTTATGGCGAAGATGGCACGAAAGGCAAAGAAATATTTACCACCAATCGCTTGGAAAATGGTGAATTCTCCAAACCCGTTTCGTTAGGTGCACCTGTTAATACCGATTTTGATGAAGATTACCCTTTCCTTCACCCCAATGGAAAGGATTTGTTTTTCTGTTCCAAAGGTCATAATTCGATGGGAGGATATGATGTATTCAAAACCACCTACAACGAAGCAACTAAAAAGTGGAGCGAACCCGAAAACTTAGACTTCCCCATCAATACCCCTGATGATGACATCCTTTTTGTAACCGATTCATCAGAGAAGCAAGCTTATTTTTCATCGGCAAGAGCCAGTATCACTGGGAAAACAGAAGTTTACCATATTAATACCGAACGCAAGCCAATTGATGCCGCTGTGATAAGTGGAAATGTGATAAAGAACAGAGATGAGCAAAAGTTGAATTTGAAGATTACCGTTAAAAACCTTGCTGATAATACCATCATCGGTATCTATAACACCTTGCCCACGGATGGTTCGTATAGCATGAATTTGCCAAACGGAGGTAAATTCTTATTTACGGTTGAGTCGGCCGAGTTTCCAATTCAATCGGAAGTGGTGGTGATTCCAATTCAAGACGAGTTCAAACCCATAAAGCAAGAAATAAGCTACGAAGTGAAAACCGATAAATTGGTAGTAAAAACCATTTTCGATGGAGCAGGAGGCGATTCGAACTACTTGATGGCACTTAAATTCATAAGAGAAAAATCGAAGATGAATGTGAACGATGTGGTGGTGGTTGTCAAGCAAGAGCCTGTTGTGCCTTCTGAACCTTTGGTAAAAAGTACGAAACCTCAACCAGGAACAAAATTATCGAATGAAAACATCATTAAAATTGCAAACGATGATGCCAAAGTGGTAGAAAGCGAAGCAAAAGATGCCCAAGAGCAAGCCGATATTGCGTTGATGTATGCCAATCAAAAGAACGAACAGGCTCAAAACAAATCCAAAGAAGCTTCCGATTTATTCGATGCTGCTCGTGGTTCGAGTGATAATGTGAAAAAACAAACTTTGACTGAAAAGGCAAATGCCACCAAACAGGAGGCTGATCAGTTGAACGAAGAAACGGTGAATGCGTTTAATCTTGCCAAAAAGTTGGAATTATCAGCACAATCTAAACAAAAAGAAGCTGACCTGTCGAAAGAATACGCCAAGGATTTAGAAATAGCAGTGAAGAGTAAAAACTCAACTCAGGCAATGGCGAAGCTTGACGAACAAGAGAAGAAGTTGGAAGAGCTAAGTAAAGAAAACGAAGGTGTGCCTGCCATTACAAACAGTTTGAAACTGGATGTAGAAACCAAGAAAAAAGCCTTAGATAAGGCCGTACAGAGCAGGAATGATTTGAAACAAGAAATTGCTGACAACGAAACCATCATTGCGAGCACCAAAGCGGATGCCGAAGGAACCAAGAATGCAGATTTGAAAAAAGGATTGATGACTCAGATTGAAGAACTGTTGACCGAGAATAAAACAAAGCAAAAAGAATTGGAAGACAAAGAGGCAAGAGTGACACAAGCCCAAAAAGAATACAATGGAATAAAGAACCAAAGCGAGTTGATAAACTCGGTGGTGGAACAAGCTAAAGTTGGAAGTAGCGAAGTGGCTGCCGCAACTGCTGCCGCTATTGATAAAAATAAGTTGGAGGAAAAGGTAAATGAGATTAAGAAATCAACAGAAGCTGAAGCAAATGCTTTAGCAGCAACCAAATTGAACGAAACAAATAATCAAGCAATAGTTAAAGACAGTAAGGTTAATAATGCTCAACCAAAAACAGAAACAAAAGAGTTAGCATCGAACAATAAACAAACTTCTAATCCAACCACTAAAGCCAACGAGAAGAAAGAGGTAGCCTCTACAACTAAAGATGAAAACGGATTAAAAAATGAAGTAGCATCTAACACGACAGAGGATAACACAAACCAACCTAAAGTTGAGAATAAGAATGAAAACTCGGTAGAATCGAAACAAGAAGAATTAAAGAATACGAATACAGCCACTTTGTCGGATCTTAATACCAAATTCGCTGATGAGATAACTGCGACTTCAAAGTTAACAAATGAAGTAGAAAAGGAGAAGGCTAAAACAGAGGTGTTGAAGAATTGGAATGTAGCCATTAACGAACACATTGAAAAGCAAAAAGAAGATTTAAAAACCACCACTAATTTGGACGACAAGCGCGTTCTCATCAAGCAAATAAGCGATGCTGAACAATTGTCAAAAGACATTCAATTACAAACCAAAGAAAGTGTGGCCAAAGTTGAAACTTTAAACAATAAGGTGGAGGGAAAATCAACAGATGCTAGCGTAACATCAGCCAACGCAAGTGAGACGAAAATAGATGAAGATCTTTCGAAACAAGAGTATAGTGTAATAAATAAAAAATATACTGACGAGATAAGCGAGACAAGCAAAATTGAAAATAATACAGAACGCGAAAAGGCTAAGTCGGTAATTTTAAAGAATTGGAACAAGACGATAGAAGATAAAATAACTAAACAAAAAGAAGAAGTAGCTACCATCTCAAACCCTGAAGAGAAAAAGGATGCATTTAAAAAAATAAATGAAGCAGAAGCTCTTTCGAAAGAGGTAACTGCACAAGCTAAAGAAAGTGAAAACAAATTAGCGACCTTAAAAAAGAATGAATTAGCAACTGCTTATAATTCGTCAATAAGAGATGAGGTTAAAAAATCGGAAGAAGTTAAAAAGGATTCTCTTGAAAATAAGCAGGCGGTGAATGCAAATACCGAACAACCAATTGTAACCACCAACGAAACATCAAATGATAGTTATGAGAGTATCAATCAAAAATATTCAAGCGAAATAAATGCCACCAATTCAATCCAAAACGATGTCGAACGTGAGCAGAAAAAGTTAGAAGTCCTTAATAGTTGGAATAATGAAATCAATGTTAAAATAAATTCACAAAAAGCGGACTTAAAAACCACCAAGAATGTAGACCAGAAAAAGGCAATTGTTAAACAAATTAATGCTGCAGAACAGTATTCGAAAGAGTTGTTAGCTCAAACAAAGGAAAGCAATACTCGATTAGATTCATTGAGAAAGATACCTTCTAATCCAATAGCTTCTAATCAAACCAGTGACTCTAACAAGGAAACGAAGAATGATTTGAATCAGAATTCTAAAACAAGTGCTATAGAGTCGGTGAGCAACGATTCAACAACGAATGATTCAAAAGAATCGCTTGAAAATTTAAAAGGCAATCAGATAAAATACAGTTCATCAAAAGTAAAAGACGAGTTTGTAAAAGCAGAACAAGTGAATAAACAAGCGAATGAACTATCCACACAGTCAGCTGAATTAAGGTCGAGAGCTGAATCGGAACAAAATCAGGAAGAGAAACAGAAGTTGATGCAACAGTCTGAAGAAATAGCTAAACAAGCTGAAAATAAGAAATTAGAATCGAATAATTCTTTTGCAGAAATTAATAAGTCAGAATACCTGAGTAATCAATACCAGTTAGAACAGTTGGCGAATGCTTCAAAAAACAATAAGTCGGATGATATTTCAATGGCCGAATTAATGAATGATGACGCTAAAGTGTTTTTCGACAAAGCCGAAAAACTGAGAAAGGAAGCGGAGTCTTCTAGTACTTATCTTGCAAAAGAATCGGCACTAAATGATGCAAGTAATAACGAAGGAATTGCTATTGAAAAACAACAGAAAGCACTAGAAATTTACAAGAAACAGAATCCAAATTTCGTTGCTTCAGCTAATAATAAAACTGCAGTACAGAAACAAAACTCAACTAAAACCGAATTGAAAAATGAGGAGATAGACCAAGCTCAGAAACAAAATGTAGTGGCTTCTACAACCAAGGAAGACTCAAAGAAATCAGAAACTACAAATGTGAAGGGCACGAAGCCAATTACACAACCTGTAACAAAAGATACATCGAATTCTAGTAGTTCGTTAGCCATCTTGTCAAATAATGAAAAGCAAAGTAAAGAAAATGAGAATAAGGCCATCGAGAACAAAGAGGTTGCCAAAACTAATGATGTAAAAGCCACTGAATTGAGTTCCTCAAAAGATGAGGTGAAAGACGCAATACAAGATACAAAATTAGTCACCAAAACTAAATCTAAAGAACAAGCAACCAAGAAGGAATTAGCGGATAATAATTCGAATAGTTTGGCAGTGAATGAAAAGGTATCAGTAAATCAAAACAAATCAACACTTCCTAACCTAAGTGCAATTAGGTTGGCTCCGAATGAACTTTTTGAGAAAAAAAATACTGCAGTTTATTCTGCAAAAAAACCAATTCCTGTGAATGAGAAATTACCTGAAGGCTTGGTTTATAAAGTTCAAATTGGCGCTTTCAAGAATCCTATACCTCAAAATTTATTTAAAGGGATTACACCAATTGCAGGAGAAACCACGAGTCAAGGCCTGACAAGATATATGGCAGGGGTTTTTGTAAAATATACTACCGCTGATTTTGCGAAAAATCAGATTAGAGATTTCGGATACCGTGATGCATTTGTGGTAGCGTTTCTTAATGGTAAACGTATTCCTATCAATCAAGCTTTAGCTATGAATGGTCTTAGCCCGATCGTTACAAATTCTAAATACACAGAGGCTGCTTCGACTATTCAGCAGGTGCCTACAGAAAATGCTAAGATTGCAGAATCATCAATCCCCAAACAACAACCATCAGAACCAAAGGAAATTGCACCCACTACTAATATTACGACAATTGGAGGAGGATTGTTTTATACTGTTCAAGTGGGAGTATATTCTCAACCTGTAACATCAGAAAAACTTTATAATGTGCTCTCTTTGTATACTGAAACGGCTCCCAATGGAAACTTGAGATACAATGTTGGAATTTATAATAACACAGGAAAGGCGAATGAAGCAAAAGTGGCTTTAGTTGAAACAGGACTTAAAGATGCATTCGTTACTGCCTATTATAATGGCAAGAGAATCTCATTAGCAGAGGCCAAACAATTAGAATCACAAGGGAATATCACATTTGCAAACGGTCCCAATTTAAATGCTTTACCGAAATTTTCGATTAGTAATAATGGTCAAACCATTTTGATTCCTAGTCATGAAAAATCAAATGATATTGAATCCCCAATTGTCAATCCTAAAGAATCAAACAAGCAAGAAACAGTAAATTCAAAAACTAAAAATGAACAACCTGTAGTAAATCAGAAAAGCTTGAATGAACAAGGAAATCAAGATTCTACAAAAAAAGAAACGAAGAGTTTGTTTCAGAAAAACAATGTAATAAAAACGGAATTAGGAATCATATTCAAAGTTCAGATTGGAGCATTTAAGGATGAGGTACCCCTCGAAATAGCAAATAAATTTTTAAAGGTAGCTTCGAAAGGTATTAAGAATTATGTTGATGAAAAAGGTTTGACAATATACACTGTTGGCAGTTTCACTTCATACGAAGAAGCATCTAAAATGAAATCGGAGCTTCTGACAGCAGAATTAACTGATGCCTTTATAGTTGCCTATAATGATGGAAATAAAATTTCAGTTGATGAAGCAAAAACACTTCTTAAAAAATAAAGAAGTCTTTCTCACTCATATTATGTTTTCTGCTTTTTCTTTTTTGCCGCAGGAAACAGAACATTATTCAATATTAGTCGATATCCAGGAGAATTAGGGTGTAAACTTAAATCGGTAGGAGGATCCTCAACACGGTGTTGGTAATCTTCAGGATCGTGACCACTATAAAATGTATAAGTTCCTTTTCCAAATTCTCCGTGAATATAACGTGCTTCATTAGCAGCTTTATTTTCACCTAAGATAAGCACATTGGGTTTAATAAAGGACTTATCGAAACCCACAGTTTGCCCCCAAAAACCTTTTATAATTTGTTCATGATTTTGACAAAGCATTGTTGGAACTACATCCCATTTGGCAGAGAAATCAAATAGAGTGAATAAATCATTCTTTTGTGTAACACCATATTTCTGAGCTCGAGTATCGTAGGTGTCTATATTCGATTTTTTATATTCAAAAGGATTTGTACTAAGTGAAAACCCTGTGAATGCAAAAGTTTTAGAATAATCTAGTTTGTGATTAAAATCAGGTGTTGATCCATCACCATCAAACATCGATTCACAAACATCAATTCCTTCAGCTGATAATGCAATGTCATAACTGTCCGGGGCTGAACACATGGCAAACAAGAACCCTCCTCCCGCTGTAAAGTCTCTTATTTTTTTTGCCACTGCAAGCTTCATCTGCGACACTTTTTGAAACCCTAATTTTTGTGCGCTTTCTTCAAGTGATTTTTGTTGTTCTTGATACCAATTGGCATTTTTATATTGTGACCAGAATCTTCCATATTGTCCGGTAAAATCTTCGTGATGAAGATGTAACCAATCATATTTTACAAGTTTATCTTGCATTATTTCTTCGTCATACAGAATATCATAAGGAATTTCAGCATAAGTAAGTACTAACGTTACTGCATCGTCCCAAGGTTGTTTAAATTTAGGTGAATAAACCGCCATTTTCGGAGCTTTCTCAAGTTTCACATCTTCCATGTTCACTTCGGGATCTGAAATTTCGGTTAAAATAGAAGTGGATTTTGCGTCAGCGATTACCTCGAATGAAACCCCCCGAACAGTGCATTCAGATTCGATACCTTTTGCATCTTTCATCATAAAGCTTCCACCACGATAATTAAGCAACCAATGCACCTCTATGTCATTTTTTAATACCCAATACGCAATGCCATAAGCTTTCAAATGGTCTTTTTGTTGCAGGTCCATTGGTATCAGGATATAAGCCGCTTGAGAATAGAACGAACTAAAATTTAAGGCGACTAAAAAAAGAAGACGTTTGATTTTCATAATGTCATATTAAAAAGGATGATCTTCTTCAATGTCATTCATTTTCGATCCTCGAATGACAGAGTTCTGTGTTCCAAAATCGGAAGAAGGGGATAATGCACTTGAGTTACCATAGTCGTCTTCTTTAATGTCCATAAAATCAAGGTCAGTAAATTTAGTGTACTTACCAATATACCTTGTTTTTGCTGAATCAATGGGACCATTTCGATGTTTTGCAATGATCAATTCTGCAACTCCAATAGTTGAGTTTCCTTCACCATCTTCTGTTATATTATAATATTCTGGACGGTGTATAAACATAACGATATCCGCATCTTGTTCAATAGCTCCAGATTCACGTAAGTCAGAAAGTACAGGACGTTTATCTCCTCCACGTGTTTCAACCGCTCTGCTTAATTGAGAAAGTGCGATTACTGGAATGTTTAATTCTTTGGCTAAGCCCTTTAGTGAACGAGAAATGGTGGCAATTTCCTGCTCTCTATTTCCCTTTCCTTCGCCACCAGCCGTCATTAATTGAAGATAATCAATAATTATAAGTTCAATTTTGTGTTGTTCTTTCAATCTTCTTGATTTAGCTCGAAGTTCGAAGACTGACAATCCTGGTGTATCATCAATAAACAAAGGAGCTTCAGCTATTTGTTTAATTTTCTCATTCAATTGAGCATATTCATAGTCTTCAAGAGTACCTTTTTTAAGTTTTTCTGAAGACAGCTCTGTTTCACTTGCAATCAGACGGGTGACAAGTTGTAATGAGGACATCTCTAATGAGAATACAGCTACAGGATGTTTAAAATCAACAGCCGCATTTCGAGCCATGGTCAATACTAAAGCTGTTTTACCCATAGCAGGTCGTGCTGCGATGATCACTAAATCTGAATTTTGCCAGCCTGAAGTGATTCTATCCAATGCAGTAAGTCCTGATTGAATTCCTGAAAATTGTCCTTGGTTTTCTTTGATTCTATCAATTTGTTCAATTGCTAATCGAATGAGGGTACTCATTTTATCATAGTTCTTTTTGATATTCCCTTCAACTATTGAAAAAAGATTTTTTTCTGCTTTGTCTAATAAATCGAATACATCAGAACTCTCTTCGTAAGAATCGCGTATGGTATCAGTCGAAATTCGAATCAATTCTCTTTGAATAAACTTTTGTGCTACAATTCGTGCATGAAATTCGGCATTAGCAGCAGATGCCACCCGGTTGGTAAGTTGAGTGATATAATAGGCACCACCAACTATTTCTAGTTCTCCTGTTTTTTTTAATTCTTGAGTCACTGTTAAGATATCGACAGGTTCTGAACGAGTAAATAATTGTTCGATAGCTGCAAAAATCCGTGCATTGGCATCTTTATAAAAACTCTGTGGTTTTAAAATATCAATTACATTTGTTAGTGCATCACGTTCGAGCATTAATGCTCCAAGAACAGCTTCCTCGAGCTCTATAGCTTGCGGAGGCAGTTTGCCGATGTCCATTAGTTGTTGAGCTGAACTAGGCTTGGTTACTCGTCTTCGGGAGTTTATGTCGGTTTTAGTTGCAAAATCAGTCATTGAGCAAAATTACCAATTTTTGAAAGACTTGTTAAGGAAAAAATATTTTCAACAACAAATAAACATCTTATTAACATTATTTATTGTGGTGTTTAGTAATTTAAAAATCTATGAATACCTCTATTTTAAATCAGTTCGAACCATTCAACCGATTTGTGTACCTCGATTTGTCGGGTGGAGACTCTTAGTAATTAGTTACGAAAACAGTGTATCAAAGTTCACGCAATTTTTTTCCACTTGTTAAATTAAGAATTTTTGGTATCGGATTTTCTTCTACTTTTATGCGATTAATTTTAATCGTTAAAGTGAAAATTACTTTTTTAGGAACAGGAACTTCTCAGGGTGTTCCAATTATTGCCTGTCCTTGCTTGGTTTGCCAATCAAAAGATAGTAGAGATAAACGGTTACGTTCTTCAATTTTGATTGAGGAAAATCATAAAACTTATATTATTGATACAGGCCCAGACTTCCGACAACAAATGTTGCGTGAAAAGGTTAAAACACTTGATGCCGTTATCCTTACTCACGAACACAAGGATCATACTGGAGGTTTTGATGATATAAGAGCATATAATTACATTCAACAAAAAGAAATGGATGTGTATGCTTCTGAACGTGTACAGCAGGCTATAAGACGTGACTATGCATATATATTCACCGAATTTAAATATCCTGGGATTCCAGAAATAAAGTTTCATTTATTAAAAAATGAACTCACAACTATTGAGGGGCTTGATTTCTTACCGATTGAAGTGATGCATTATCGTTTACCTGTTTTTGGTTTTAGAATCAAAGATTTCACCTACATAACTGATGCTAATTATATTAATGAGCAAGAAAAACAAAAAATAAAGGGTTCAAAAATCATTGTTATAAACGCATTAAGGAGAGAATCTCATATATCACATTTTACTTTTGAACAAGCAATTGAACTGATGAAGGAGCTAAAACCCGAACAGGCATATTTTACCCACATAAGCCACCAACTTGGATTACATCAAGAGGTGGAAAAAGAATTACCCTCATTTATTTCGTTAGCTTACGATGGTTTAATGTTTGATGTAGAATAATTTTTTTCAAAAAAGTTGTCACCTGTAACATTTAAATTTGATTTCTTTTAACAAAATTAAATTGATCGTTTGAAATTATAGAAATGAAGAAAGTGTTTAAATTTATTATCCTAAGCACAAATAAAAAGTCTAATCGAATTCAAATTTCTAGGTTTCAAATTGAGGTGTTAACACTTCATTGTTATCAACTTTATTGGTGTTTTAAGAGAAAGCGACAACAGAATATTATCATTTTTGAGGTTGTTTTCTAATTTGTACCCAAATACAATTAATTGGTATTACTTTTGTAAACTTTGACCTAACATGAGTAAAAAGTTTATATTCATATTCATACTTTTTTCAGTAAGAATGCAATCTCAAACAGATTCATTGAAAGGTTTGGTTTTGCCGGTGCATGCAGCTTATGTAAGACTCACCATTTACGAAGGTGATACAATTCCTTTCGTTACCTTACCAACTGTCTATTGTTATGCTGACAGAATTTTTAGAAATCCTCGACAAAAAGCTGCCTGGGATAGGCTTAAATATAATGTAAAAGTGGTTTATCCATACGCTATTCTTGCAGCAGCAAAACTTAAAGAATATGATCGGATATTGGCGAATATGCCAGAAAGGGAACGGTTGAAGTACACTAAATTAGCTGAAAAACAACTAAAAGAACAATTTGGAAAAGAGCTTGAAAATTTAACTATTAACCAAGGTAGGCTATTAATAAAGCTCATAGACAGGGAAACTGGTAAAACAACCTATAGTGTTGTCAAAGACATGAGAGGTTCTTTTTCTGCGTTTATGTGGCAAAGTGTAGCTGTAATGTTTAATTCAAGTCTTAAGACAGAATATGACCCTCAAGGTTCAGATAAAAATGTAGAAGAAGCAATAAAATTAATAGAAGCCGGGGATTTTTAATTTAAAAGTTAAATACTATATTGTAAATTTCGCAAAGAAATATTAATTTAAAAGATGATTTGCACTTTTATAATTGAACCTTCATCTAATGAGTAAAAAACTATCTTTGCCGCCTATTTTTTAAAATTAAATGACCGAAACAAACCGACATTCCCAGCCTTTTCTTATGGTGTTCAGTGCTACTATAACGTTAATAGTTTTGTCGTTGTTTTCAACCGAAATAAATATTTTAGGATATCAAACCAAAAAAGTTTCTCCTCTCATTGATATATTGAAATTAGATAAGTTAAGGAATTCACCCCTACCTTTGCCTATAGTTAATGCTAGTCTAAAATCTAAAGACAGCACTGCTATAGCTTTACGAGATATTGATCCTGCTAATATTATCGACTTCAAAAAGGGTGAAGAAACTACATTGGCTCATTTTTTCACTGCATTAAATGAGCTAAAACAACGTAAGCGTAAGGTAAGGATAGGATATTTTGGAGACTCTATGATTGAAGGAGATTTGATAACACAAGACGTTAGAGAATGTTATCAAAATACATTTGGAGGGGATGGTGTTGGATATTTGCCAATCACCTCAATTGTAGCTGGCTTTAGAACAAGTATTTTGCATTCCTTTGATGGATGGACTACTTATAATTTGCTGGATGAAAATACACATGGTCATTTACTTGGAATTTCGGGTAATGGTTTTGTCCCAGCAACTATTACTACAAATGATGCCGACAAATCACCATCTTGGGTGCGATATACTGCTGTAAATAGAAAGCATTTAAATAAATTCCCAAAAACTATATTGTTGTACGGAAAAAGTGATGACGATAATCAAGTAGCAATCAATGGAAAGTTATACAAACTAAATGAGAAGAAAACAGTTAATCAATTAGTAATAAATAATGGAAGCGCTTGTCAATACATGGATGCAAGGTTTTTATGTAAAACTCCAATTGATGTATTTGGATTTAGTGTTGAGAGCGATAGTGGTGTTTTTGTTGATAATTTTTCTTTTAGAGGAAACTCTGGATTGCCAATTTCAAAGGTTACTCAAAGTGTTTACGCTGGCACAAACGATTGTTTGAATTACGATTTAATCATTCTTGAATATGGATTAAATGTGGTTAATTCAAAAGTCACTGACTTCTCGTGGTATGTAAAAGGGATAACAAATACAATTAAACACATACAGTTGAGTTTTCCAAAAGCAAGTATTTTGCTAATAAGCGTTGGAGATAAGAGTTATAGAAAAGATGGAGAATTTCACACCGACCCAAGCGTCCCGATTTTGGTTGCGGCTCAAAAAGAAATTGCAGAAAAAAACAATCTTGCTTTTTGGAGCCTTTTCGATGCAATGGGAGGGAGTGAATCAATGGTTAAATGGGTTGAAGGAGACAATATATTAGCAAATAAAGACTATACCCACTTCAATTTTAAAGGTGCACATAGAGTTGGCAAACTTTTATATTCAAAATTGATGAGTGAGTACAATGATTATAACAAGAAACAAAATCGGTTACACCATGAATAGAACTATAATATTTGTGGTGTTTTGTGTACTAACATTTTTCTCTAGAAGTATTGTTCGTTCTCAAATAGTTGATTCTATTGATTATTCGAAATTTAAATTTATTCGTACTGATTTGAATAGAATTGAAAATGATAGCACATCTCTTCAATCGTTTTATGAAAAACTAGTTCAACTCGAACATTCAAAATCAGGACGAATCAACATCACTCACATAGGGGATTCTCATATTCAGGCTGATTTATTATCAGGAACTATTCGACAGAAAATGCAGTTAAAATTTGGTAATGCTGGTAGAGGACTTGTTTTTCCTTATCGAGTGGCCAAAAGCAATGAACCTACCAGTTATAAGTCTACAACAAATGGTAAGTGGGAGGCCAAGAGAAATGTTTTTTACGAAAAGCCATTGCCTATTGGTGTTAGTGGATTTACTATTGAAACAACGGATTCGACCGCTGAGATAAATATAATGGTGAAAGATCAGCCAGGATTGGGTTATATGTTCAACAAGTTTACCTTGTTTCATGAGAAAGGAATTAACAATTATGACCTTACTATTTGTGATGATTTAAATTGTGAAAGAGGAGTTTTCAAATCTTCGGATAAAGAAACTAGTCCTTACATTTCTCAACTAAAATTTGACTCACCCATTCGACAACTTATTTTAAAGAACAAATGTTCTGACTCTTCATGTCAAAGAACAACAAGGATTTATGGTATGCTATTGGAGAATGATTCATCGGGAGTATTGTATAATATGATTGGAGTGAATGGCTCAGAATACAGGCATTATAATATGTCGAAACATTTTATTGAACAACTTGCTTATTTGAATTCGGATTTAATTATTGTTTCCATGGGAACGAATGAAGGATTTAGTAAAGGATTTGATAAGGATTTGTTTTATCATCAAATTGATTCTCTTGTGACAAATATTAAATCAACAAACCCTAAATCATCCATCATACTTACCACTCCAGGAGATTCTTTTCGGAGATCAAGAAAGGGTGGAGTGAAGAACCCGGATATGAAGACAGATAAAGAAACCATTATTCGATATTGCTTAAACAATAACATCGCATATTGGGATTTATATGAAATAATGGGTGGATTTGGTTCAATGGGTAAATGGTATACAGCAAAATTATCTGCAAGAGATCGGGTTCATTTTAGTGGTAAAGGGTATCAAATTCAGGGAACTTTGTTTTATAAAGCATTAATGCAAGGATATGACAAGTATAAATCAAAGAATAACATTCAATAGGATAGTGCGATGTTGAATATTGATTTCGATAAATTAGTTTCACAACTTACCTATAATGTGAAAGACCCATTGTTGTTCAACTCGGGGTTTTTCCTGTTTTTCTTTTGTATCTTTCTTTTGGGTTATCAATTTTTATATAAAAGAAAATTATCTCGTGTAATCTATTTTACAATTTTCTCACTTTACTTTTTTTACAAAGCTTGTGGATTTTATTTTCTTTTTATCTTGTTGTCTGCTGTTGTTGATTTTAATCTTTCGAATTGGATTTATGCAGCTAAAACCAAGAGAAAGAAAAACCTCATTTTAATTTTCAGTATTCTTATCAATCTTGGATTGTTGTTTTATTTTAAATACACCAATTTTTTTATTGAAATTATCAATGACTTAAAATTAGGTGAAGTGCAGCCCTTACACCTTATTCTACCCATCGGAATTTCGTTTTACACTTTTGAAAATTTGAGTTATACCATAGATGTATATAGAGGCAAATTCAAGCCGGTTCAAAGTTTCCTTGATTATTGTTTCTTTCTTAGTTTCTTCCCTAAACTTGTGATGGGGCCTATCGTTCGTGCTTCTGATTTTATACCTCAAATACGCAAAGACATTTATATAAGCAACGATGATATTGCACGAGGGATGTATCTTATACTGGGAGGTCTTTTTAAGAAGGTGGTGATTTCGGATTATATTTATGTGAATTATGTTCAGTATATTTTTGATGATCCTTCACGACATTCGGGAATTGAATGTTTGCTTGGCGTTTACGGATATGCGATGGTAATCTATTGTGATTTCTCTGGTTATTCTGATATGGCTATTGGTATGGCGAAATGGATGGGCTTTACCATCAACGAAAATTTTGATTCCCCTTATCAATCATCTAGTATTACTGAGTTTTGGCGTAGATGGCACATTTCACTTTCTTCTTGGCTCAAAGATTATCTATATATTTCTTTAGGTGGTAATAGGGCAGGGAAGGTGCGTCAGTATTTTAATTTGATGATTACAATGCTACTGGGAGGTTTATGGCATGGTGCTTCATTCAATTTTATTGTTTGGGGAGGAATGCATGGAATCGCCCTTGCTATTGATAAATTAAGGCTTTCACTTGTTACTCGATTTAACAATCAACAATTTAATTCTAAATTTTGGAAAGTAATTGGAGTAATTATCACTTTCCATTTTGTTTGCTTTTGTTGGATTTTCTTCAAAGCTGCTACCTTTCATGATGCAGGAGTAATCATAACTCAAATATTATTTAATTTCGATATCGCAGCCTTCACACCAATGTTATCAGCTTATGGAAGCGTTTTTGCCATCATGTTATTAGGTTATATTATCCACTTTATACCGAAATCATATCAGTTTTTTACCGAAAAGTTTCTTGCTAAAACTTCGTTGCTGAGTAGAGTTGCGATATTATTAGTGTTCTTGTGGGTGATTATTCAGGTAAAACAAGCTGACCAAGTGATGCCAATTTATTTACAATTCTAACCATTGTTCAACACTAATCCCAGAATCTCCAATTGATACCTATTTTGAATAGTCTGTCATTCATAGGGTATCTTGGAGTGATCATGTAATTATTTCCCATCAAACCACTATTTACGTGATCAGCTTTAATAAATACACGAACCGATTTGATTCTTGCATTTAGGAACACATCAATAAAAGGATAATTACCATATTTCTGTGCGGATTGTAAGTAAAATTCACCTGTTGCTGGCATGTAGGCGTCAGCAAAATAAGCAGAAGAATAACTTAAAGATGCTCCTATCTGAAGATGTAAAACACCTTTTAATAAGTCATTTTCATAATACAATGAATGATTTAATACAAGCTGTGGAACTCTTATCACCATTGAGTCGGGCACGTATTGATAAATAACAGAGTTGTTTAAATGCCAATTTAATAATTTGAAGTCTTTCTTTAAATAGGCTGTAAATAAAGGAACTTGGCCAATGTATTGTCGAGCTATTGCATCGTTATCGAAGTACAAAATGTTCTTGAACACTTTATAATCTCCACCAAGTTTCAATTTATATTTTTTCCATTCTATATCTCCACCAACTTGTAGCGTTTGAGTTTTATCAAAGTTATTGTTCCATTTGAAATGGTTAGAAAGGTATCGGTTGTATATAAAATCAGGAGTTTTTACTTGTAGATTTCCAGCAACGGTGAGGATAAGAGCGCTATCAATTAATTTCTTTTTTAAAACAATGTTTGTTTGGTAATCACCTTTGTTGTAACCAACCGCATCATACATTCCAGCTAGTCGCCACCAGAAATTATTAGTTGAATAGGTATTATAAAGAGAAGTCGAAATTAGAATATTGTTGAAAGTGGTATCTATTTCTTGTTGTTTTATTTTACACATTTCGTCTTTCACTCCAAGACTAATACCAAACATATCAATCAGTCCGCGATGTTTGCCGTTATCAACTCGTTTCCATTCCAATTGGTTTGCGAACTTGCAGGTGTAAGTGGAATCAAAGGTTTTGAGTGTATCCGAAGGATAATAACTATTTCTATAGAACCCATCCGCAGGAGCATGGTCTTGATACATCAAGGCTTCGTCAATGAAAGAAGTGGTGAGACTAAGGTGTGATGAAGACACAATGGAACTCAATGAATCATTGATTTTTGTTTTGCTTCCAACGTTGATGAATTGCTTTATCGTAGCACCTTTGCTGATGACACTTCGTTTGGCACTTGATAGGTTGATGGCGATTAATTTACGGTCGAAAGAAGTACCATTCACAAAATCCGAATCGGCTTTAATGCCCCCATTTTCTGCGTTTTTACAGCCGTTGAACAAGATACTTGTTAATAGCCAATATCGATTGTTGTTGCTTTTGAAATTAGATGATATAGCTAGAAAATTTTCAAGTGTTTTTGTTTGTTTATACAAACCTTCGCTACGTATGCGTGAGAAATTAACGGTGGTGTTCCAATTTTTTTTGATGTTGTACGAGAAGATTAATCGAAATACACTTTCCTTTTTACTTCCTGCCACATATAACAAATCGGTGAAGGGGCTGCGCGTGTTGTAATACTTGATGTTTTGTGGAGTGTAAAAATAATTTTGATAATTGTTTTTCCAATAATTAAAACCGATACCTGTGCTGATTTGCGAAGGATTGTAAACCAAATCGGCAATGGGTAAACCAATATTTCCCAAAGTGTTTCGGTCACTGTAATTTTGATATCCAGCTAGCGAATTATCGATGGATAGTGATGAATCAGAGGATTCGAAACCTGCACTAGAAAAATAATGTGTAATTCCTTTCGATTTGAAAAACGTGGCCGTATCGCCATTGCCCGCAAAAAGCAAGGAAGGAGTGAAGAAAAGGATGATTACTAAATGTCGTAACAAAGGATGCATAATTAAAATCGGACAAAAGTAACATTAATCGAATTACAAAAAACGCGTTTGGTTTTTCATATAAACTACTTTTTAATACTCGCTGAAGAATGTTCAATCATTATTAAGGAATTTAATTACATTTACGCCTGAAAACAAATATACATTAACCATGAAAAAAATAATACTCACTTTAAGTATCATTTCATTAATCGTTCACAAAACCAACGCACAGCAGGGGATGGAACGGAAAGTTAGCATCTCATCATCCGATTATTCGGCAATGAAAATGAAACGTGAATTGAAATCGAATGTTGATTATTTGATAACAACCGATGCTCATGCGTTGCCTGTTTCGAAGGTAACAAAGGCTCAACAAAAAAAGTTGAAGAGCGATAGAGATGGCGAAGGAACATTGATGTGTAGTTGTGTGGCAACAATAGACACTACCTTCAGTGTAGCAGAATTTACGAATGGTACAGCGCCAGATTACCGCACGGATGATGGTTCGACATTGGCGAAAACGATTCCTTTTAATTTTTGTTTATACGGTACCAATTATACTCAGTTTTTTATCAATAGCAATGGGAATGTTACGTTAACGGCCGCTAACAGTGGGTTTTCGGCTACTGGTTTTCCGTTTCAAGGAAGTGTAATGTTGGCGCCTTTTTGGGCGGATGTGAACACAATTACTGCAACAAGCGGATTGGTATATTATAAAATTACACCTACTCACGTTATCGTTCAATGGAATCAAGTGGGGTATTATGGAATGGGCGCAAATGCGCTCTTGAACACGTTTCAAGTAATCATGACTAATGGTAACGATTCGATTTTGCCTTCAGGAAATAATGTGGCTTTTTGTTATGGTGATATGCAGTGGACCACTGGATATGGCGGTACCAATGGCTTTGGAGGTACACCTGCAACAGTTGGCATCAACAAAGGTGATGGTCTAAACTTCATTCAGTTTGGTACGTTTGACCAACCGGGCATCGCTTACGATGGTGGTGCGGGAGTGAATGATGGTATCGATTTTTTGGATAATCAATCGTTCTATTCTGATTTTTGCACGGGCACCAACATGGCGCCTGTGGCGGCTGGGCTTTTGAATTGCGACACGGCAAGGATTTGTGGATTGGGCGATACGCTTTACATTCGTGAAAACTTTTTATCGCCTGAAGCAGGACAAACGACAAATATTTCAATCAACATGAATGGAATGTCGAATGCGATGGTGATAAGCAATACCTCTGGAAATACCGCTTCTGCTGTTATTCGCATCATTGGCACATCAGCAAATATTGGAAACAACCCTATTACATTTGTAGCCACTGACGATGGAACGCCAATAGGAACAACGGTTATAACGGCAAACGTATTTGTTAATTCAACAGGAACATCGAACATGAATCCGGTGATATCTGGCTTAACAGGCTTTTGTCCGGGGCGTTCAACGGTGTTTACTGTTCATCCAACTACTTATGATAACTATGTGTGGAGCACGGTATCTTCTGATACAAGCATCACAGATTCGAGTCCGGGCTTGTGTTTTGTAACCTCTATGTTGAACGGTTGTTCGAAATCAACTACGGTGAATGTGTTCGAACATCCTAATCCAACGCCAATGATAGCGGGCTATCCGTACACTTGTTTCGGTAGTGCATACACTACTACGTTGTATTCAGATTCATTAATTTATGCACATTACAGCTGGTCGAACCAGAGCACGAACGATACGGTAATTGTTGGTAATGGTACGTATAAGCTCACGGTGACGGATAGTTACGGATGCATCGACTCTACTACGATGAGTGTGGTGCCATCGTCAGTGCCGGTAGCGGTAACGGTTTCAGGCTCTACGGCTACTGCTAACATTACTCATGTGACGTATCAATGGATTGATTGTGGACATGGCGATTCGCTGATTGTAGGCGCTACTGGGCAAAGTTACACGCCTTATGTGAACGGAAATTTTGCTGTGATTGTGTCGAATGGATTTTGCAACGACACATCGGATTGTGTGCTATTGGCTGCTGGCGTTGACGAAGCAAGCAACAATCAATCGGTGGTGATTGCTCCAAATCCGTTTACCATGCAAACTTCCATCGCGTTTAGCGAACTACAAATGCATACTTCAATAAAAATAATGGATGTGTTGGGAAAAGAAATCAAACGAATGATGGTGAGTGGCACAAAGCTCGTAACCATTGAGAAAGGAGAGATGAGGAGTGGAGTTTATTTCATCCAAATAGAAAACGGTAAGAGCATCATCAATAGAAAAATTGTGATTGAATAAAGGATTCGAATTGGTATCAAAATAAATGAAAATGGACGACTAAGGTTGTCCCTTTTTTTTGTTTCAAACTCATCAACAATTAAAAAAAATCAAAAAGGCTGACTTAAGTCATTTTTTTGTGATGCATTTGCTATTAATATTGTGCCGTAATTCGATAGGTCATGCACTATAATTGCGACATACTTCATTCTCTTTCATTAGCGGTTATTCCAACTGGTTCATCCGCCAAAAGGGTTTATTTTATTGGATATCCTGAAGAACGTTTTCATTCGCATGAAAGCGTTTTTTGTTTTTATATCGTCAAAAAAATAATTTTTAAACTCTTTAAAAAAAAAGAAATGAAAAAAATCACTTATTTAATCGGAAACAGACGAAACAGGCGTCAAGCATTTAAAAACCTGAAATCAAAAGAACATTCTATTAACGCTATTGTCTTGCTGGCGGTGCCATTGCCCATTCACACGGTGGAAGGTGCGATAGATATGCCTAACACTATTCTGGGTCGTTTAACAAGGGCACAAGAAATTTCGGGTGCTTGTGGTTCGAGTACTTATGTATCGGTGCCTGCGGCTAAGATGACGGTAGTTAACGCCAGCATTTCGGCTTACAAAGGCGCAGGGACGGGTACTCGTCCGGGCTTGTTCAGAAAAATGATGAATCAACTCAATATGTTGCTCAACTTGTTTCAAGAGGCTGCAAATGACGACCCTGTGAACTCCATCGCTATCTTGGAAAGTGGCAAGTTTAAGGTGGTGGAAGCAAGCATTCCACAAAAGCATAAATTTGATGCGAAAGATGGCGTGAATCCTGGTGAAGTAATACTCACCGCTCCTGGAGGGCCACGAGAAAGACACTTTCATGAATGGCATATTTCGTACGACAATGCAAAGTTCGAATTGATACGCTCTACTTTAACGGCTACCAAACTGGTTGAGGGTTTAACATCAGGCGCTGTGGTGTATTTTACACATGAGTTGATAGTAAAAGGTGTGCCTCAAGGCATAAGCCAAGTCATCAAAATAAGAGTGAAATAACTGATTTACTGCCGAGCCTAGCCAATTTATGTATAAAGGTGGGCTCGGCAGTAATTAGCTTAGCCTCGGCAGTAATTTGCCTAGCCACGGCAGTAATTTGCTTAGCCTCGGCAGTAAATCATCCAGACCTCGAACCAAAAAGTCATCCTCTAGCTTCAAAATCAAGCGATTTAGCATTTTTTATCATTTCACTTTTTAGCCATTTTGGCCTTCATTTTTCCGCTAAAGCGGATTCCTCACTCATTTTTTAATCAAACCTCTTTATCTGCTTTTGAACCTGATGTGTGTGTTCGGAAGTTAATTTCAATCAATGCGCAAACGGTTGATAACTTAACTGATAAGCGCTTTAAATGCTGCCATGGCTTTAGGTAATCGTGCGTTGCAAAACCCTCCAATTCGACAGCTATTTCGCTTGGTTTGCTTTACTTTTTTGTTGAGAAATGCGTTCGGCTAACAATGTAGTTAGTTCACCTCTTGAAAAAGTAACTTCAAGTTAACATCGTTGCTATTCAAATTTTTATATATTTGTAACGATTTAATATGAACGTTCGGCTTTGGTAATTGAACATACGGCTTATTAAAATGAGTTTTATGTGTGAATTTACTAGTCAATTGGGCGTTTTAATAGTGTTTGAAAAACAATTAGTTAAATAAATTTTAGTCGATTTTAAAAAATGTTCGACCTTAGATTGTAACTAAATTGAAAATTTGAAGTATAACGTAAACAAAAGTAAGGTGAAATAACAAATAAGTAAGTTGAAATGAAAATAGAAATGAAATAAACACAAAAACCCCATTAACCCCAAACAAAATTAAAAAGTTAATTACAAAAAAAACAAAAAAATGAAGAAGCAAAACAATTACACAACAACAATCAACAACACGTATCAGAAGACAATAAGTAAATTACTTATTGTTTTTGTTTTTATGATGGGCAGCATGCAGCTGATAAAAGCCGCTACCATTACATCTACCGCCACAGGAGGAGTTTGGGCAACCGGCACCACATGGGTAGGCGGTGTGGCACCAGCCACAGGCGATGCCGTAATCATTGCTACCACAGGTACTGGCAACGTGAGCATTGGCGCTAATATAACGCAAACCGCTGCAGGTTCGGTAACCATTAATAATGGTGCTACATTGAACATGACTACAAGCGGGGTGACGGTAAGCTTAGGTGCCTTAACCATCAATGCTGGAGGTAAGTTCAACTGTTCACGTCCGTTGACTATTCAAGGTGCAACTAATATTTCGGGAACTGTAACCTTTGCATCCACTAGTGCTTCGGCTAGAGCCATCGTATTTACAGGAAACGTAACCCTTAATGCAGGTGCTGTTTGGACAGAGCCAGCAACAGGTAATGGTTCGGCTAATACCTATTCTTTTGCAGGAAATTTCATAAACAATGCTACCACGTTTAATGCATTAGGAACAGGAAATCACACTTTTACAGGAACAGCCAAAACTATCAGTGGAGCCACAGCTACTACTTTCAAAGCCTTAGTCATCAACGGAACAGTAACCAATAACCTTGCCGCTCATCTCACCGTAAGCACTGGATTAACAGGAACAGGAACCTTAACACAAGGAACCAACTCCTATTTAAATCTTGTAGGAACTGCAACCATTACCACTTTAACAGCCACTGCTGCGGGCGATACCGTTAATTATTCAGGTGTAGCACAAACTTTAAAAGGAACCACCTATTATAACCTTACTTTATCGGGCTCAGGAGCAAAAACCACAACAGGAGTAACTGTAAACAATATCCTTTCGATGGAAGGAACAGCCACAGCAAGTGTAGCACCAACTTACGGAGCAGCGGCAACATTAAAGTACAATACTGCCACAGCGCGCACCGCAGGGCCAGAATGGATAACACCGTTTGCCGCCACAGGCGGAATAATTATTGCCAATACAGGTGCCATCACCATGGCAGGAGCAAGTGTCTTGAATGCTAACGTTCCGCTGGTTATCAATGCTGGTGCTACTTTAACACCGGGTGCAAACTTACTTACCGTAGGAGGAAACTTCACCATCAACGGAACATTCACATCGGGCACAGGCGGAGTAACCATTGCAAACACTGCTACAGCACAAGCCATCTCAGGATTTACTACCACAGGTCCCGTATCGATGACTAAAACAGCAGGTACAGCAATTGTTTCGGGCAATATCAACGGAGCAGCCTTAACCATCAATGGTTCGGGAGGAACCATCGACATGGGTTCGGGCACACATACATTTACAGGAAATGTTACACTTACAGCGGGAACATTAACTGCTAGCTCGAGTATCATCAATGTAAATTCAACAAGTGCCACCGCTTGGACAGGCACAGGTTCGGTATTTAGCGCAGGAACAAGCACAGTGATATTTGGAGGAGCAGCACAAACCATTAATACAACCACCACCTTTAATAACCTCACCTTTGCAGCATCAGGAGTAAAAACAATAGCAACTGGAACAACGACTACTGTAAACGGAATACTATCAATGCAAGGAACAGCCACAGCAACTGTTTCGGGTACGCTTACCTATGGAGCATCGTCTACCTTGGAATACAAAGGCACCGCCTTACAAACCACAGGAACAGAGTTCCCTGCAACCTTCTCAGGCTCAGGTGGAGTAATCATCAACAATGCAAGTGGAGTAACGCTCAACTCAGCACGTAGCTTGGCATCTACTAGCAAACTTACCTTAACAGTAGGTTTGTTTACCACCACTGCCACTAACTTGTTAACCGTTCTAAACACAGCCACCACTGCTATCGCAGGAGGTTCAACCACTACCTTCATCAACGGACCAGTGAAATGGTCGCTATCGAATACAGCAGGAACTTACGTGTTTCCGGTAGGAAGCACAGGGACTAATTATTTCCCATTCACCTTAGCCACCACAGCAGCTAGTTCGCCAATCATTACAGTTCAAGCTTTCAACTCCGACCCAGGAGCAGGAGCCACTTTCCTAAGCCCTATCATCAGCTTAAGTCACAACGAATATTGGTTAGGAACACTCAATTCAGGAACGTTTACAGGTTCGGTTTCCATTACTCGTCAAGTGGGTCTTGGTAATTATTCTGTTATAGGAAAGAGTACTTTGCAAGCAGGACAGTACACTTCAATAGGAGGTACGGTATCAGCAGCATCACTTTTAAATTCTACGGCAATCAGCTCTTTGGGATATTTCAATATGTCGGCCATATCAGCTTGTCCTACGTATGCCCTTACAGGCACCACAAGTTCAGGTATATGTTCAGGAACACCAGCAACCGTTTCGGTAACTGGCAATGCAGCCAACCTACCAGTAGGTTTATACGTTGTAACTTATAACTTAGGAGCACCCAATGCAGCAACAGGCCTTACTGCAAGTATGAACGTAGTATCTGCTGGAAGCGGTTCGTTCACTACTTCTAATCTGGCAGCTACTGGCACCACCTTATTGACCATTACAAATATAACTTCTGGACCTTGTAGTACCACTATTAGCGCAAGCAATACAGTAAGTATTGTTACAGCAGTAAGTTCTACACCAAGTCTTACCTTGTCTATAAGTTCAGGAACTAACCCACAATGTGCAGGGAGTAGCATCACGTACACTGCTACACCATCAAGTTTAGCAGGTGGAACAGTTTCGAATTATAATTTTAAAGTGAATGGAAGCTCAGTTCAAAGTGGAGTTACAGCCACGTATTCATCTTCAGCTATGGCGAACGGGGATTTGGTTACATGTGATATAACAATCTCTGGAGGTGCATGTTTAACTTCCACCACCGCAACATCAAACACCATCACCATGACGGTGAATCCTAATTTCACACCAGCTGTAAGCCTTAATCTGACTACAGGTACGAATCCAAGTTGCATTGGTAGCACAGTGGTTTTTACTGGAGCACCAAGCAATTACGGAGCTGGAACAGTGAGTAACTATCAGTTTTTGGTAAATGGAGTATCAAAACAAAGTGGAGCAACTACCACCTATACCACAAGTACACTTGTAGATAACGACTTAGTAAGAGTCAATATTACTGTCACCGGAGGTACTTGTTTAACAGCCACCACAGCCTTTGATACCACCACCATGAACATTAGTCCATTGCCAGCAGGAAGATTAACCGCAAATGGACCTTTTTGTGTTACTGGAGCAGGTTTACTTAATTATGTTGATACCTTAGCTGTTGAACCTTATGATATTATTTATAGTGATGGAACAGCAAATAGAACATCACTTGCAAACATGAGTGGAGTTGATTTTGCAACATTTACTACACCTGTTACATCAACTACTATCTACACCATCGTATCAGTAACCGATGCACTTGGATGTGTTGGAACAACAGGGTTTGGAAAGAATAAAGATACCATCACTGTAAATCCAAACAATACAGTTACTCGTACATCAGCTGCAGGTACAGTAGCACAAACCGTTTGTTTGAATTCAGCCATCACTAATATCACTTACACCACAACTGGAGCGACAGGCGCAACATTTGCTGGATTGCCTACTGGGGTAAATGGTTCTTGGGCATCAAATGCCATCACCATTAGTGGTTCACCTTCCGTTGCTGGAGCAGCAACTTATACAGTTACTTTAACAGGAGGTTGTGGAACCATAACAACCACAGGAACGATAACGGTTACACCATTAAATACGATTGCAGCAGGCACCAACCAAACTGTTTGTATTAACAGCGCGATAACCAATATTA
>JBAXQU010000014.1:0-49424 GCA_037131555.1 Bacteroidota bacterium | reverse complement strand
CTCCTACGGAGCAAAAATGGCAATTAATAGGTTCGATGTCTATGTTATGCTACAAACAGAATGCACCTGCGGAGCAAAACGTCTTTAAACTGGTTCGATAACTATTTTGTGATGGTATTTTTTTATGTTTTTTTCAAAAAAAAATGTCATTTTCGCATAATCCCGTAGGGATGTACCGTTTGTAGCAATGTTAAATGGAAAAAATACAAAGCTCCGTAGGAGCGAACTGTAAAAAACGGGTCGCTCCTACGGAGCTTCTGCTTCATTTGGCTTTGATGTGCTACAAACTGTATGCTCCTACGGAGCAAAAATGGCAATTAATAGGTTCGATGTCTATGTTATGCTACAAGCAGAATGCTCCTGCGGAGCAAAACGTTTAAAATATGTATCGCTCCTCGTTATTTGAGGTTGTATTTGGCTTTGTATTTCAGGTAAAGGTCTTTTTGTTCGTTGTTCAGATTGATAGAACGGCCTTTGATGAAGGCATAGAGGAGGTTATTGGTGCGCATATCAAGCGCATCGCCCGATGAGATGAATAAAGTGGCATCTTTTCCTTGCTGCAAGCTACCTGTGGTGGCATCGATGCCCAATATGCGGGCAGTACTAAGGGTGATGGCTTGCAAAGCTTGCTCGGGGCTGAGGCCATAGGCCGCTGCGGTGCCAGCAATGAATGGCAAATTGCGAGTTCCCATGGCTTCCATGTCGCCTTCGTTGTTCAAACAGTAGAGAACGCCTGCTTTTTGGAGGCGTGCAGGCAGTTTGTATATGGCATCTAGGTCTTCTTCGGGATGTTCGGGCAGGGAATGCAAGCGAGCCACCACCACGGAGATGTTATTTTGGCGCAAAAGGTCGGTTATCATCCATGCGTCTTTGCCTCCCACGATGGCGATGTGGCGGAGGTTATAAGGTTTTACAAAATTGATGGCTTCTACCATTTCTTTCACATCGTTGCTATGAATAAAAAGTGTTTTGGAGCCATCAAATAGGCCAAGCATGGCTTCGAAGCGAAGGTTTTTTTCGGATTTATCGCTCGTTTGTGCATAAGCCTGTGCATCATCGAAAAGTTTTTTCAGTTCGTTGGTTTGTTTGAAATATTCTTTGTTCTTTTCGTACGGGCCGTACACACCGTTGTCTTCGTCAATGAGTTTTCGCGAAATCAATCGAGGCCAATTGATGTGAATGCCGTCATCCACCTTATAAGCGGCATCTTCCCAGTTCCATCCATCGAGCATAACGATGCTCGAAGTTCCAGAAACCAGCCCTCCGCGAGGAGTAACTTGTGCAAGCAGAATACCATTGGAACGAACGGTTGGAATTATTTTCGAATCGGTGTTGTAAGCAATCAACGAACGGATGTTTGGCAAAGTAGAACCTATCTCGGCAAAGTCGCGGGTGGCACGCACAGCGTCTATTTCTGTAAGGCCAAGTGTGGAGTTGGGAGCAATGAATCCGGGATAGATGTGTTGGCCCGAGGCGTCAATAATTTCGTCATATCCGGCTTTGTCAACCTTTGTTTTAGAGGCATCGGCCACCAAATTTAGTTTACCATCTTTTATTCCGATGAACGAATTGGCAATCACACTGTCGTTTCCGAGATGCGCCTTTCCGTTGATGATGAGTATGCTTTTAGTTTGAGCCGATGCCATCGCGTTAATGAGGATGACAAGGATGAATATTGATTTTTTCATAATGCTTTTTGTGTTGCTCGTTGTATAATGTTGTTCGTGATGTCTATTTTAGTGTTCGGTTTACTCAGCTTTCATATAGTTGGCTTCCATATCATCGCAAGTGTATAGCTTTTGAGGTTTCGGCAATGGTTTTTGCACTGGAGCTCCGCCTTTTTTCTCATCCAGCATTTTCTGAATGATACGTGCACGTTCTTTCTGAATCTCTACGCGAAGCTTTACATCTTCTTCGTTGTCGTAATAAATAATTCCGTCCACAATTGTTTTCTCCACTTTAGCATATATCGATAAAGGATTGTCGGACCACAGCACCACATCGGCATCTTTGCCCACTTTAATGCTACCTACCTTCTTATCGAGGTGAAGTAATTTAGCCGGATTGAGGGTAACCATCTTCCAAGCGTCTTCTTCGCTCGTGCCACCGTATTTCACCGATTTAGCCGCCTCCTGATTTAGTCTTCTTTCCATTTCGGCATCATCCGAATTGATAGCAGTAACCACTCCCATTTGATTTAATAGCGAAGCGTTGTAAGGAATGGCATCTTTCACTTCCATTTTATAAGCCCACCAGTCGCTGAACGAAGAAGCGCCAATACCACGGGCTTTCATCTTATCAGCCACCTTGTATCCTTCGAGAATATGTGTAAATGTATTCACTTGAAAGCCCAACGAATCGCCAACATGCATCAACATATTGATTTCGGATTGAACATACGAGTGGCAAGTGATGAATCGCTTTTTGTTTAATATCTCGGCAATGGTTTCAAGCTCCAAATCTCTGCGAAATGGCGCAGCCGAAGCTTTCGATTTGTCCGACAATGCTTGAAAAGCCTTTTGTTTGGCATCATATTCTTTCGCTCTAGTGAAATAATCGTAATAAACTTGTTCAACTCCCATGCGCGATTGAGGAAAACGAACCGTGTTGAAGTCGCCCCAATTGCTTTGTTTCACATTTTCGCCCAAAGCGAATTTAATAAAACCATCTGCCTTGTCGAATTTCATGGCTTCAGGCGATTTTCCCCATCGCAATTTGATAATAGCCGATTGCCCACCAATAGGATTTGCCGAGCCGTGCAATAGTTGCGCTGTGGTTACTCCACCTGCCAACGAACGATAAATACTTATGTCTTCGGAGTTGATGACATCGCCAATTCTTACTTCGGCACTCGAAGCTTGTGTGCCTTCATTCACCCCATTCGAGATTGCAATATGCGAGTGTTCGTCAATAATACCTGCCGTAAGGTGCTTACCAGTTCCATCAATTATCTTAGCATACGCCATTTTTGGAACATTGATATCATCGGCAATACGTACAATGCGTCCTTCGGTCATGTATACATCTTGATTCTTTAAAATTCCTTCGGCCTCGTTAGTCCACACTGTAACATGTTTAATCAACACCGCATCGTATCTATTTTTGAAATCTTTTAGCTTCTGTTGAAAAAATCCGTCTTCATCTTCGTGCGGAGTTCCATAAGCAGTGAATGGATAAATGACTTTACCGAAGCTTGGTTGTTTTTTAACCGTATCTTTTTTGGCAACCACAGCCAAAGCCGATTTGTAATTGGCTGTCCAATCTATCCAATCACCTTCGGGAGTTTGTCCTTTCCCTGACATTTTTAATGGTTCGGTAGAAATGTTTCCACTTAAGCGAATGGTTCCTTGCATATCCTTTGGATTAAAACTAAGTGTGATGTTGTTTCCGAGAATAGCAATGCTTACCGGTGTTTTGGTGGTATCCAATAGGAGTAGAGCTTTAGGTTTATCCACATCGCCTTCTATCTTTAGTAGCAAATTTGATTTCTTATTGTACGAAAAATCGTAATTACCTCTAACATCCACCATGTTGTAATCATTAATTTTATAAAGGTTTCCTTGAATCCAGTTTTCGTAGATGATTGTTTTCTCGTCAAACAAGTTTCCAGAAGTGATGATGAAGTTGGCCATCATTCCCGATTTTAGACTTCCCACTTTGTCGGCAACATTAAGCATTTGCGCAGGTATAGAGGTTAGGGCTTTTAGCGCTTGCTGTTCGGATAATCCAAAAGCAATTGCCTTGCGTAGATTTTTCCAAAACTCTTTTTTATCTTTCAAATCAGCCGTGGTGATAGCAAATGGCACATAGTATTTCTCCAACGCAAAAGCGTTTACAGGAGCCATTTCCCAGTGCTTTAGTTCGGTAAGCGATACATTAGAAGCATCGTAAGCATCTTCCACATCAAAAGCAGATGGGAAATTGAGTGGAATAATGAATTTGCAATTGGTAGCCTTTATATCCTCCAATCGTTGGTATTCGTTTCCACACCCTTTGATGATGTAGTTCATTTTAAATTCATCCGCTATTTTGTCGGCACGCAAAGCATTCAACTTATCGGTGGTTTCAAATATCTGCGGAAGTGTTTGCAAATTGTTGAAAGCGTCTAATGAAATGTTGTATTCCTTTTTTTCTTGTGGTTTATCGTTTTTGTACCATGCAGCATCTAAGTATGTTTGTCGGAGCAATGCAATAGCGCCCATTAATGAAGAAGGATAATCTTGTGTGGATATACCTTTGTCGAATGAAAGCATGGAAGCTGCTCTATCGCGCACAATTAAGTTGTTTTCCTTTCCATCAGCCAGCGAAACCACAGCCGCACTACCACGCACAATGCCATCTTTCTGGAAAGTAAGCACTGTCCCGAAACCTAGCTTTCGCATATCGTCAGCTGCAGTAGCATTACTCACAAAAAGTTTATAGGCTTCTACATCAGCTTTCACCGCTTGGTTCCATCCATAAGCACCTTTTGTATTGCTTTCCATTTGAGGCATAGGAATAAGTCGTGGAATTGGTTTTGGATCTGCAATTCCGTAATTGGTATAAGCATCAATCAATGATGGATAAATTGATTTTCCTTTTAAGTCGTACACCACCGCTCCTTTCGGTACCGACACTTTGGTGCCTACTTCGAGAATTATTCCATCTTTGATAAGAAGGGTTGCGTTAGCCATGCTTTCATCAGCACTAACTACGATGTTGGCATTGGTAAATGCATAAATTGAATGCACTTTATTAATAGTGCCATTTACAGGGAATGTTTCCTGTGCCAAGGCAAACGAAGTGAATACAATAAAAAACGAGAAGAATATTTTTTTCATATATAAATGAAGTTAATGCGAAATTGAGCGGAAACAAAAATAGTATTTTATATACGATAAGACTGAATATTATTATGAACGGTAAAAACAAAGGAATTTTATTACTTTTGACGGCTCAAAATATAAACCAAAAATAAATCCCTATGTACAAAGCACTATTTTACACTCATCTTGTTTCAGTAAATATTTTTTTATTTGCTTATCTAATTAAAACCATTCTTTTGGTTGCTAACAAAAAAGAAGCTTTAGCAAAATTCACCAAAGCATTCAAAGTTCCCGAAATGATTATCAGCACGCTGTTTCTAGCAACTGGTATTTATTTATTGATGCAGATGGGAACAACAAAATTATTAATCATCAAAATTTGTGTTGTTTTAGTTTCCATTCCTGTGGCCATTGTTGGATTCAAAAAAGGAAACAAAGTACTCGCTGTATTATCGATGTTGATGATTATATCAGCTTATGGATTGGCGGAAATGAACAAAAAGAGAATTGAAAAACAAACCATAGACCCTGCTGTGTCCAATACCAGTGCGTTCAACTACGATATACAAAAACACGGTGAAGCATTGTACAATGCATATTGCGTAAACTGCCATGGTGCCGAAGGACACAATGGTATAGGTGGAGGTGCCGACTTAACCATTTCGAAAAAGAGTTTTAAAGAAATGGCCGACCAAATAAGAACAGGCTCGAGTTCAATGGCGCCTTACAAAAATGTAATGAACGAACAAGAGATAAGTGCTGTGGTAACTTACATTATAACGTTTAAGAAATAATGACTTGGTGAAACTAGAAAGTGAAGAGCTTTCTAGTTTCCAATTTTCAACTGAATGCACGATACCAGCACGAGAAAAGAAACTGCCGTTTTAATTGGCTTGATTAACAAAAATCAAGATGATGAAACCATCATCGAATACCTTGACGAGCTGGAGTTTTTGGCTGATACTGCTGGTGCTGAAATAAAAAAACGTTTTACTCAGCGGCTCGAACACCCCGACACACGCACGTTTATAGGTTCTGGGAAATTAAATGAGGTGCGAACTTTTGTGAACGAAAACGCTATTGACATTGTTATTATTGACGATGAACTTAGTCCTGCTCAACAGCGAAACATAGAGAAAGACATCAACACCAACCCTAAACATAAAATAAAAGTACTCGACCGCACCACTTTAATTCTCGATATTTTTGCTTCGCGTGCTCGCACTGCGCATGCTAAAACACAAGTGGAGCTTGCACAATATCAATATCTATTGCCTCGATTGACCAAGATGTGGAGTCACCACGATAGGATTAAAGGAGGGATTGGAATGAAAGGTGCTGGTGAAAAAGAAATAGAAACCGATAGACGGATTGTACGCGACCGCATTTCCTTGCTCAAAGAAAAGCTAACCACCATCGACAGACAGATGGAAACTCAGCGCAAAAGCAGAGGCGAGCTGATACGTGTTGCCTTGGTAGGTTATACCAATGTTGGCAAAAGTACCATCATGAATTTGCTGAGCAAGAGCGATGTGTTTGCCGAAAATAAATTGTTTGCAACCTTAGACACCACCGTGAGAAAAGTGGTGATTGAAAATCTTCCTTTCCTTTTGTCCGACACTGTTGGGTTTATTCGTAAACTACCTACTACTCTTGTTGAATCGTTTAAATCAACATTGGATGAGGTAAGAGAAGCTGATATACTCTTGCACATTGTTGATATTTCGCATCCCGGATTCGAAGATCAAATCATGGTGGTGAACCAAACCCTTACCGATATTGGCGCTGGCGACAAGCCTGTTATCATGGTGTTTAACAAAACGGATGCATTTACTTTTGACGAAAAGGATGAAGACGACCTTACTCCTATCACTCGAAAAAACATATCGCTTGAACAACTCGAGAAAACGTGGATGAATAAAATGGAAGCTACTTGTCTTTTCATTTCGGCTATCAACAAGGACCATATTGATGAATTCAAAACGGTGCTATACGATAGGGTGAAAGCCTTGCATCAAAAACGATATCCTTACAATAAATTCTTGTATTAATTTTTTTTTGATTTTTTCAAAATCAAAAACCTCTAACTAAAATGCTTTGGGGCTAACCACTAGCAACGGATAACTATTTAGGATATTTCTTTAAACGGAAATGTGTTCTGAATCCGCCTTTGCGGGTAAATTCATCAAAATCTTTGTCGCTGAGATGCACAAGATTATTAAAACTACGGTTGGTATCCAATGCAAATTTCTTTAAGTCGTCAGCATCGTCTTTGTTGGTGTTGTTAAGGCTAATGGATTTATCTTTGTTCACTACAAGTTGATATACTTCCCAATCGTTGTTGTCCACCTTATGGTTGAGGTAATACACATCTTTGTACCCTTTCACCACATCTTCTTTGGTAAGATTGAGAATGGTATCAACCGACTTTTCTTCGTACACCACGTATTTCCCTTCTAGCTTTTTCTTGTTCGAGCTGTGTTTGTGCGACAAACGTGCGGTGTCGGATTTGGCAAGCAAGTAATACGAATCGCTCACCATGGTATAGTATAAAAGCGATTTCGAGAAATTAACTTTCACCGAGAACATATTGGTGGAGTCGCGCTTTTTGTAAAGGTCTTTGAAATAATAAGCATTATAACAAACTTCCTCTTTTTCGATAGGTAAAATACTATCGGCAAGGTAATACGAGCCCAAGAGGTCGGCACTCAATTCCTTTTGTAGCTTGCCACCATCGGGTGTTACTTTATCGAAATGCACACCTGTGCAACTTGCGAAAACGATGAAGAGAATGGGAATAAGTTTTTTCATTTGCTCCACAAAAATACTAATTTTTAATTGCATCTCCTTATTTTCAATAAAAAAAAGAAAGGAATAAAGGTGATAAACAACATAAGGATGAACTAATATTTATCATAAATTTGGAACAAGTAAAAAGCCTAACTTTGCGACTCAAAAATCGAAATTATGAAAAGAGAAAAATCAGAAGAATTATTTAAAAAAGCACAAGCATACTTTCCAGGAGGGGTTAATTCGCCTGTTCGCGCATTTCGCTCGGTAGGAGGCACTCCCCTATTTATATCAAAAGGTAAAGGTGCACATATATGGGATGCTGATGGCAACGAGTTTATTGATTATTGTGGCTCGTGGGGCCCATTGATACTTGGCCATGCCAATGCTAATGTGCTTAAAGCAATAAAAGAAACGGTAGAAAGCGGTACTTCGTTTGGTGCACCTACAGCGCTCGAAAACGAATTGGCCGAATTGATATTATCGAACAATAAATACCTCGAAAAAATACGTTTTGTAAGCTCGGGTACCGAAGCCGTTATGTCGGCCATACGCTTAGCACGTGGGTTTACCAAACGAAATAAAATATTAAAATTCGAAGGTTGTTATCATGGCCATTCAGATGCTTTGCTTGTAAAAGCAGGTTCGGGATTGGTAACCTTTGGCAACACCTCATCGGCTGGTGTGCCCGAAGCGGTGGTGAACGAAACCATAGTGGTATCGCTCAACAACGAAGAGGCCGTGAGACAAGCTTTTGCTGAGTTCAAAGACCAAATTGCTTGCATCATTGTGGAACCAATTCCGGCCAACAATGGTTTGCTTTTGCAACGAAAAGAGTATTTACAATTTTTGCGCGACATCTGCACCGAGAACAAAACGCTGTTGATTTTTGATGAAGTAATTAGCGGATTTAGAGTGGGGTTTACGGGTGCTGCCGGATATTACAACATACAGCCCGACATCATTACTTACGGAAAAATAATAGGTGGCGGTTTGCCAGTGGGCATGTACGGTGCATCGGCAGCGCTTATGGATAATATTTCGCCTCTTGGCAACGTGTATCAAGCGGGTACACTTAGTGGAAATCCGGTAGCTATGGCAGCTGGTATTGCTCAACTTACTGAGTGTTTGAAACCTGGTTTTTACGAACAATTGGCCGAGAAAAACAAATTCTTGATTGCCGAAATCAACAAACAACTTAGTCCTTCGCCTCTGAATCCTAAGTTCTTTACCGTTGGAGGCATTTTCTGGATAGCATTTACCAATCAAGAACACATTCGCACAGCCGAAGAAATAAACCCCGATTCGATGAAATATTTCAAAATACTTCACAAAGAACTATTGGAAAGAGGCATTTATTTAGGTCCTTCGGGCTACGAAGTTGGTTTTATTTCCGAAGCACATACTCAGGACGATTTGATTAAAACAGCTAAAGCATTTGCCGAAGCTATGAAAGTAGTGGTGGCTTAGGGGTTAGTTTTTGGGGAGGCATTAGCGAATAGCGATTAGGTAATAGGGATTTTTACCGCGAAGGCAGAAAGACGCAAAGGTTCATAATAAGGCAATAGCGAATAGGGATTAGGTAATAGGGCAAACGCAACTAAAAAGCCCCTCACATTTCTGCTCAGGGATTTTTCTAATGCCTATTCGCTATTGGCTATTCACTAAAATGAGATTTCTCACTGCGTTCGAAATGACGAAATCTCTTTGGATGAAGAAGAAAAAGGAAAGGCGGCTTTGCCGCCTTTCCTTTTTCCTAGCCTTTGATAAAAATGGTGTCATTCCAAACGCAGTGAGGAATCTCATCTAATTTTGAAGAATAGCAATCATAATTTTGATTCACCACTGAGGCAGAAAAACGCAAAGAGAAAATCCACAATTCACAATGTAGAATTCGAAATTTTGGGGTTTAGATTCATTCTTCGTTAAAAAAGAGCAAAAACAAATTTTGACGCTCTTGTGTTAAATGATTGATAATGAATAATAATTGCTCGAAATCTGTTTTGGTTTTCTCTCAAAACCACCATTATGTATAAAAATGTGAAAATAATACATAAAGTTCGCAACTTTATGCATTGTGGAGCGAATATTATATATAAAGTTTAGAATATTATGTATAAAATTCACTCCACGATACATAATATTGTGAAAATAATGCATAATGTTTACAATATTATGCATTATTTTCACTCCATTATATATAAAGTTCACAACTTTATGCATAAAGCTGGCGACTTTATGTATAATTATAGAAAATTCAGTTTTGATTATAAAAGACAGTCTTCGGAATAATTTTTCAAAACAAATTAAGTTTATTAAATGTACAAAGTATTAAGTACAAAGTATTATGATAACTGTTCTTACGAACGTATTAGAATTTAGGATTTAGTGATTTAAGATTTAGGATTTGCGAGCCACTGCGGTTTTTAACTCTGTGTTCTCTGCGATAAATAAGAAATCCTAAATCCTAAATCCCAAATAACAAAATCCTAAATCCCAATCTCCTCACTAGAACTCAGCCGTTTTGGGAGCTCTCGGGAAAGGAATTACATCGCGTATATTGGTCATTCCGGTAACAAACAATACCAAGCGTTCGAAACCCAAACCAAAGCCAGCATGAGGAGCTGTACCAAACTTACGGGTATCGAGGTACCAATAAAGTTCTTCGGCAGGTATATTCATTTCTTCCATTCGTTTTTCCAATCGTTCCAAACGCTCTTCGCGCTGCGAACCACCAATTATTTCGCCAATTCCAGGGAACAAAATGTCCATAGCGCGCACCGTAGTTCCATCATCGTTTTGACGCATGTAAAAGGCTTTAATTCCTTTCGGATAATCAGAAAGAATAACTGGTTTCTTAAAATGTTTTTCCACCAAAAAGCGTTCGTGTTCGCTTTGCAAATCGGCACCCCAATGGTCGATAAGGTATTTAAATTTCTTTTTCTTATTCGGAGCCGAATGTTTCAAAATCTCAATGGCTTCGGTATACGTCAATCGTTCGAAATCGTTCTCGAGGCAAAACTTGAGTTTAGCCATCAAGTCGAGCTCCGAGCGCTCGTCTTGCGGTTTTGTTTTTTCTTCTTCAAGCAATCGTGTTTTCAAAAATTCAAGCTCTTCGGCACAAGTATCGATGGCATGTTTTATCACATATTTCAATAAGTCTTCGGCCAATTGCATGTTATCCGTCAAATCGTTGAAAGCCACTTCGGGTTCTATCATCCAAAACTCGGCCAAGTGGCGGGTAGTATTGGAGTTTTCGGCACGGAAAGTAGGGCCAAAAGTGTATACCTCGCCAAAAGCCATAGCAGCCAACTCGGCTTCCAATTGCCCCGACACGGTGAGGTTAGTGCTTTTTCCAAAAAAGTCTTGCTTAAAATCCACCTCCCCATTCTCCAATCGTGGAGGATTGTTAAAATCTAAACTAGTAACTCTGAACATTTCGCCAGCGCCCTCAGCATCCGAAGCGGTGATGATAGGAGTGTGTAAATACACAAAACCTCTATCGTTGAAAAATTGATGAATAGCAAAAGCCAATGCATGGCGCACCTTGAACACCGCATTGAAGGTATTGGTGCGAAAACGAAGGTGAGCAATATCGCGCAAAAACTCTAAACTATGTTTCTTAGGTTGAAGTGGAAATTTCTCCGCATCGCTGTCGCCAAGTATTTCCAAGTTTTTTACTTTTATCTCCACCTTTTGTCCTTTTCCTTGCGATTCTACCAAGGTTCCCGTCACACTCACCGCAGCACCTGTAGTAAGTCGTTTCAAAAGGGTTTCGTCAGCCGTAGTAAAATCTATCACCGCTTGTATATTACTCAAGGTAGAACCATCGTTGATGGCAATAAACTGGTTGTTGCGAAAGGTGCGTACCCAGCCTTTCACAGTAACATCGCTACCAAATGCGGTCGAATTCATCAAGTCTTTTACCTTAGTTCTTTTTTCTGATTTCATGGTTGATTAAAAATTTTGAGGTCACAAAGGTAAATTTAATTGTCAAATAGTTTTAAGGTTGGCATGGCTATTTGCATAATGGATGAAAACTATAAACAATCAACTGTTGAAACTTGTTATTAATTATATTCCGAGCATGAAGTTTTTTTATGTTACTTTATCCTCACAATAAACCCCAATTTTGAAAAGAAAAACAAGTAGCATTATTTTTTTCTTCTCTATTTTCTTTTGTGTGTCAACGTTTGCACAAAGGTTAAATATAAGAAACTATTCTGTTGACGATGGTTTGCCGCAATCGCAAATACTCGACAATTTTCAAGACCATACCGGAGCCATTTGGTTTTCTACCAACGGTGGAGGCATCAGCCGATTCGATGGCATGAAGTTTACCAACTACACCATCCACGAAGGACTCAATAGCAACCATGCATATCAGATAATAGAAGATGCTAATCAAAATCTTTGGATAGCAACTGCCAAGGGCCTCAACAAGATGGTGAATGGGAAGCTGGTAAAAATCGCTGATACATTACTCAATCAAAGTTCTATTTATTGTATTCAAAAGCATAGCAATGGTGAGCTTTGGTTTGGCTGTCCGTTCGGAATTGTGATTTACAATGGTAAATCATTTTCTGCTTTCAGTCTCAACAGCATTTTGGGAAATTATCAAGTATCCTGTATCGAGGAAGATAAAAAAGGAAATACCTGGATAGGAACCATCGGCAATGGTACTTTTTGTTATAATGGCACTACCTTGATTCAATTCGGCCTCAATGAAGGTTTGAACGATTTAAAAAACAGAGACATTCTTGTAAACGATAATGAGGTGTGGATAGCTACTGCACATGGCATCAATACTATTGAAATAAATAAAGCATTTAATCCTCATCAAAAACTCGGTTTGTTAAAATTCAATGGAAAACCATATCACGAAAATACCTATCGCTTATACAAAGATTCATCAGGTATCATTTGGATTGGAAATACTCTTGGGGTTTTAAAATATTGTAAAAACAAAACAAAACTAATTACCAAATACAATGGCTTGTGCAATACCATCATCGATGCCATTATCAAAGACCGCGAAGGCAATATGTGGTTTGGTTCCTTTGGCGGAGGTGTAAGCAGGTACCGAAACAATATGTTTATGAACATTAACAAACAACAAGGTTTAGCCGAAGACATGGTAACCGCCTTGTTGAAAGACAAAAAAGGAAATATTTGGGTGGGTACTCAATCAGGTGGTGTCTCGCGACTCGATTACAACGCATGGATCAATTCCGACTCCATTGTTATAAAGAATTCCAATTCGCAAAAAAACAAATTAGCGTCCAATACTATTACGAGTATTTGCGAAGACAAAAAAGGCAATATCTGGTTTGGTACCTCAGCCTCTGGAGTGAGTGAATACAATGGAAAAGAATTCATCAATTACGACAACCGAAACGGACTCTCAGGTGTGCAAGTACAAGCCATCACTGCCGATAACAAAGGAAATGTATGGATAGCGAATGAAGGAGGTGTGGATAAATTCGATGGTGAGTCGTTCAGCGTATTAGGTAAAAAACAAGGATTTTCGGCTGAGGGGGTAAGTGCTATATACGAAGACAATGAAGGAATGATGTGGTTTGGTTCTCCCGAAAAAATTGTAAGGTACAATGGAAAAAAGTTTTCTTATTTCATGCGTTCCGAAGGGTTTCCGAAAGTCAAAAACATAAGCAAAGACAAAGACGGTTACATTTGGTTTAGTACCGAAACAGGTGCAGTAGTATTCAATGGAAAAATTTTCAGAACCATCAACGAAACCGAAGGATTATGTTCCAATGCTGTTAGTTTCATTCAGCCCGATGCGAATGGAAACTTGTTAATTGGCACCAATAAAGGGCTCGACCGTCTAGATTTGAACATATACGAAACAAAAAAAGAAGTAAAGATAAAACACTTTGGCAGAGAAGAAGGTTTTTTGGGTTTAGGTTGCAATCAAAATTCTTTTTTTATGGATTCCAATGGCAAACTTTGGATAGGAACCCCTGAAGGCATCACCATTTTCGACCCTTCACTCGAGATAGTGAATAATGTGGAACCTCAACTTCAATTATCCGATATTCACCTCTTCCTCTCAAACACCGATTGGACAAGATATTCCGATACTTTAGTCAACGGTATCCCACAGAAACTTGTTTTAGAATACACCAATAATCACTTGACCTTTTACTATGTAGGTATTTCCCTCACAGTACCTGAGAAAGTGATATACACTTATAAACTCGAAGGAGTCGATATTGATTGGTCGCCCGAAACGGTTGAAACTCACGCTTCCTATCCTAACTTACCACCCGGTAAATATACTTTTTTAGTAAAAGCAAGAAACAATGATGGTCTGTGGAACTCCACCCCCTTATCATTTACATTCGAAGTCATTCCTCCACTGTATAAGCGACCGTGGTTCTATTTAATCATAATCATTATTATAGTGTCAATTATATTTACATTGATCAAACTACGCGATAGAAGGCTTAAATATTCAAAAAAGCTACTCGAAAGACAAGTCTCGATTCGCACCAAACAATTATTTGAAGAAAAGGAAAAACTTCAAATTGCTTACTCTGAAATTGACGAAAAGAACAAAGCCATCACCGATAGTATTCATTATGCGAAGCGACTGCAAGAAGCATTGCTCCCAACTGATGCTACTATTAAACAATTGTTTCCAAATTCATTTGTGTTATTCAAACCAAAAGACATTGTAAGTGGCGATTATTATTGGGTAGAACAATGGGGGCATCAAATTTTAATTGCAGCAGTAGATTGTACAGGACATGGAGTTCCCGGTGCTTTTATGAGTTTGGTTAGTCACAATATATTAGCTCAAGCAGTAAATGTGTTGGGATTATCAAAACCCGCACTAATATTAAATGAAGCAAATAAACAAATATCCCGAAAGTTGAATCAGCATCAAGAAGAGGCAACCATGATGGATGGAATGGATATCGCGCTATTTGCAATCAACTATACCAAATCTACAATGGAATTTGCTGGAGCAAATAACCCTCTCTGGATCATTCGAAATGGGGAATTAATAGAAATTAAGGGGAATAAATTCCCAATAGGTGCATTTATGGGTGACACTTTACAAAAGTTTACCAATCACGAATGGGAACTTCAAAAAGGGGACTGCGTCTATATTTTTTCTGATGGCTATGTTGATCAGTTTGGTGGTTCCAAAGGAAAAAAATTTAAACATAAACAACTACAGAATTTGTTTCTTGAAATTCATACAAAACCACTTGACGAACAAAAAGTGATACTTGATCAAACATTTGAAGCATGGAAAGGAAGTCTTGAACAAGTAGATGATGTATTAATTATTGGAGTTCATGTATAAATCTATCCTCACTTTTAAGAACCAAGTCAAGTCTTTATTAATGATGAAAAATAGTTCACCAAAGACAATTTTATTCATCATTGCTTCAATACTTGCAATTACTGTCTCGGCTGAATTAAGTTATCTTTATATTTTTTCAAATGGCAAATCTCCTTTTCAGTTAGTCTGTATAACATTTCTTTTATTGTTTTTCTCGTTTGTTTTACTCTTATTCTTTGTCAATTACATTATTCTCAAAAAAGTAAACAAACTGTTCGCAACAGTAAAAGATTTTCGACTGCAAAGTGACAAAGCCTCAATAAAGATACAATACAATAGCAACGATTTGAACAACCTAAACAACGAAATACTTGCTTGGGCTGATGATCGCAAAAACGAAATAGAACAATTAAAAAAATTGGAGGTGTATAGAAGAGAATTTTTAGGTAACGTGTCTCACGAATTAAAAACTCCAATCTTCAATATTCAAGGGTATGTACTTACACTTCTCGATGGAGGTCTCGAAGACCCATCCATAAACAGAAACTACCTTATTCGCGCAGAAAAAAGTGTCGATCGAATGATTACTATTATTGATGACTTGGAAGCTATTTCACAACTCGAAACAGGTGAATTACAAATAGAACTCGAGCGATTTGACATCAATTTGATTCTTAAAGATGTGATTGATTCGCTTGAAATGAAAGCAACTGCAAAAGGTATCATCCTTTCAACCGTAGATGAAAATAAACCTATTTTTGTACTTGCCGACCGATTTCGTATTCGTCAAGTATTTGTAAATCTCCTTGTCAATTCAATAAAATATGGCAAAGAATACGGTGAAACAAAGATCCGTTTTTACGATGTTGGAAACAATATTTCTATCGAAATAGCCGACAATGGAATAGGAATTACAAAAGAGCACTTACCTCGACTTTTTGAACGCTTTTATAGGGTTGATAAAAGTCGTTCACGCGATCAAGGAGGCACTGGACTTGGGCTAGCAATCGTAAAACACATCATGGAAGCTCATAATCAAACCATAACGGTGATGAGCACCGAAGGTGTCGGCACAGTCTTTACCTTTTCACTCAAAAAAGCATAAATAGTGGTATTTTAAGAGATGGTCTTCACTAGCGGTGTGAGAAAGCATTTTGTATTTAAAAAACAAAAATAATTATACTATGTTAATCTTTGGATACTTCTTTATTTGTAGTTTTGCACACTTTTTTAAAAACCTAAAATGTCAGTTGACAAAAATCACGTTCACAAACTCTCTACCGCAGGGCTTCTTGTAACACTTGGAATTATCTTTGGAGACATTGGTACATCACCACTTTATGTGCTTTCGGCTATTGTAGGCGACAAGCCAATTGACATTGAAACAATAAAAGGGGGATTATCATGCATCTTTTGGACACTTACACTGCAAACAACTTTGAAGTATGTTGTACTCACTCTTCGCGCTGATAATAAAGGTGAAGGTGGTATATTTTCTCTGTATGCCTTGGTACGAAGAGCAAAAATAAAGTGGCTTTTGCTACCCGCAATCATTGGAGGAAGCGCCTTGCTTGCCGATGGAATTATAACACCTCCTATCTCTGTTGCTTCAGCTATAGAAGGTCTTCGCGATCTTGATCCTGAAATTAAAACTGTACCGATTGTATTAGCAATTTTAGTTGGGATGTTTTTTATTCAACAATTCGGAACTAAATTTATTGGGAAGTTTTTTGGTCCAGTGATGTTGGTTTGGTTTGTTATGTTAGGTTTTCTTGGATTGACGCACATAGCAACAAACATCAACGTTATTTCTTCCGTTAATCCGTATTATGCTTATAAATTATTGTTTACGCATCCTGGAGGTTTCATTGTGTTGGGAGCAGTATTTCTCTGTACCACTGGTGCAGAAGCACTTTATTCTGACCTTGGCCATTGTGGAAGAGAGAATATAAGGGTATCGTGGATATTTGTTAAAACAACTTTGGTATTAAATTATTTCGGTCAAGGTGCTTGGCTTATATCACAACAAGGTCATTCTTTAGTAACAAGAGATGCAGCAGGTAAAGTAATTTCTGCTATCAATCCTTTTTATGCGGTTATGCCAGATTGGTTTGTCCCTGTTGGAATTATCATTGCTACCATGGCTACCATTGTGGCTAGTCAGGCTTTAATCAGTGGATCTTTTACGCTTATTAATGAAGCGATGCGATTAAATTTTTGGCCGAAGGTAAAAGTGAAATATCCTTCAGATTTAAAAGGTCAACTTTATATTCCATCAGTAAACTGGTTATTGTTATGCGGTTGTATGGCCATTACTATTTACTTTCAGGAATCATCAGGTATGCAGGCTGCTTACGGTTTAGCCATTGTGCTAACCATGTTGATGACCACAACCTTGCTCACCTATTATATGATAATAAAGCGATTTAATAAAATCATTATAACAACGATACTGATTACCTATTTACTAATCGAAAGTTCTTTTTTAATAGCGAATTTACATAAGTTTACTCATGGTGGTTGGATTACTTTGATGATAGCTTCTGGACTTATTTCGGTGATGCTGGTATGGTATTATGCAAGAAAGATAAGAAACAGATATGTGGAATTTGTAAGGTTGGTTGATTACCTTCCAGTATTGGAAGACCTAAGTCGGGATTTATCTGTGCCAAAATACTCTACTCACCTTGTGTATTTAACTAGTGCTGATAATCGAGATGAGATTGAATCGAAAGTTATTTATTCGATTATGCAGAAACAGCCAAAACGTGCAGACATTTATTGGTTTGTGCATGTGGATGTGGTGGATGAGCCCTATCGAATGGAATACAAGGTGAGTGAGTTTATTCATGACGATGTTATTCGAATTGATTTTCGTTTAGGCTTCCGCGTAGCACCACGCATCAACCTTATGTTCAGAAAGGTGGTTGAGGATATGGTCAAAAACAAAGAGGTGGACATCACAAGTCGTTATAAATCACTAAACAAAAATAACGTGATTGGAGATTTCAGATTCATCGTGATTGAGAAGTTTTTATCTTATGAAAACGAATTGCCTTTGATTGAACGAATTATTTTAGATATTTATTTCTTTCTTAAACATTATAGCTTATCCGAAGCAAAAGCCTTTGGTTTAGATACGAGTTCGGTAACGATAGAAACAGTACCATTAATTATTTCACCACCGAAAGAGCTAAACCTAAAAAGAGTGATTTAAAAACTGCGAAAAATCATATAAAAAAAGTTAAAATAAAATCGATTGGTATTAAATAAATACCTAAAATTGCACTCGGAAATAAAAAATTTTTTATGCCAACACAAAATACCCCTTTCGATTTCCTACCAGTAGCGCTGATGTTTATTGTTGCTCTGGGGGTAGTGATATTACTACTGATAGTTACTCATTGGTTAGGACCTAAACGAAAAACAAAAATTAAAGAAGACACATTTGAATGTGGTATCGAAGTAAAAGGAAATGCACGTTTCCCGTTTTCGGTAAAATATTTTTTAGTAGCCATATTGTTTGTGTTGTTTGATGTAGAGGTTATCTTTATGTATCCTTGGGCAGTCAATTTTAAACAACTTGGATTAACTGGATTTGTAGAGATGCTTACGTTTGTTGCCTTTTTATTGGTAGGCTTCTATTATATCATAAAGAAAGGTGCACTTAAATGGGAATAACTTTATTAGTGAATTGCGATTACTAAATCACTAAATGACCGATGATTAATGAGTAAGTTAAGATGAGTGAAATAGAAAAATCAAAAGTAAATATTGTGAAAGCTCCTGATGGTATAGAGGGGCCAGGTTTTTTTGTAACTACTATGGATAAAGCTGTAGGGTTAGGACGAAAAAATTCATTGTGGCCATTGCCTTTTGCTACTTCTTGTTGCGGAATTGAATTTATGGCTACTGCAGCAACTACTTACGATTTGGGTCGCTTTGGTGCTGAACGTTTGAGTTTTTCGCCTCGTCAAGCAGATTTATTGATGGTGATGGGAACCATTTCGAAGAAAATGGCACCTGTACTTCGCCAAGTTTATCAACAGATGGCAGAACCTAGATGGGTACTCGCTATGGGAGCTTGTGCTTCTAGCGGGGGGATATTTGACACTTATAGTGTGTTGCAAGGAATAGATCGGGTGATACCTGTTGATGTGTATATACCAGGTTGCCCTCCAAGACCAGAACAAGTGATAGATGGTATTCTCGAGATTCAGAAACTTGCGTTGAACGAAACTACAAGACGCAGAAATCAACCAGAATACAAAGCGTTGATGGAAAAATACGGAATGGAATAATTATGGACAAAGAAGCACTATTATTTCAGGTTCAAGAAAAACTAAAAGCAGAGTTTGGTGGTGGGTTTATTTCTTCGGAACTTATAGCCGATTATCCAGTGTTTACATTAAATCGTGATATTATTTGTGATGCGGTACGTTTTCTTTACAATGACGAAGAATTGTCTTTCCAATTTCTTACTAATCTTGCCGGAATTCATTACCCTGAAAACAAAGGGCATGAGCTTGGTGTGATGTATCAACTTCATAATTTAAGAAAGAATTATAGAATACGTTTGAAAGTGTTTTTTAGTATTAACGAACCGTCTGTTCCTTCAATTACTCCTGTTTTTAAAGGGGCAAATTGGATGGAACGTCAGGAGTTTGACTTTTTCGGAATTGTATTTAAAGGTCATCCAAACTTGAAGCGAATATTAAATATGGATGATATGAGTTACCATCCAATGCGTAAAGAGTTTCCATTAGAAGATGGAACGAGAGAAGATAAAGATGATAAAATGTTTGGTCGTTAATAGGTGAAAATATGAGCAAAGAGAAAAACATAAGCACCGATTTAATAGAGAAAGAATATACTACGTTAAATCTTGGACCAACACATCCTGCAACACATGGAATTTTTCAGAATGTGTTGAAAATGGATGGTGAGATAATTGTTGAAGCAGAATCGACAGTTGGGTATATTCACCGTGCATTTGAGAAAATTGCTGAACATAGAAACTACTATCAAATAACTACCTTAACTGATCGATTGAATTATTGTTCGTCACCTATTAATAATATGGCGTGGCACATGTCGGTTGAAAAACTTTTTAATATAGAAGTTCCGAAGCGTGCCCAGTATCTACGCGTAATTATTATGGAATTATCTAGAATAGCTGACCATTTGATTTGCAATAGTGTGATTGGAGTGGATACAGGTGCTTTGACAGTATATTTCTACATATTTCAACTTCGAGAACGTATCTATGAATTGTTTGAAGAGGTGTGTGGAGCTCGATTGACAACAAATATTGGAAGAGTGGGAGGTTTGGAGCGTGATTTCTCGCCAAAAGCTTGGGCTACTCTTGATAAGATTTTGGAAGAAGTACCTAAGGGATTGAAGGAATTTGAAAATTTGTTGGTTCGCAATCGTATTTTTATGGATCGTTGTATTGGTTGTGGTCCTATCTCTGCAGAAATGGCATTACAATATAGTTTCACTGGACCAAATTTACGCGCAGCTGGAGTAGATTATGATGTTAGGGTGATGAACCCTTATTCTTCATACGAGGAGTTTGATTTTATTGTTCCTGTTGGTACGAATGGTGATACGTATGACCGTTTTATGGTGAGAGAGGAAGAGATGTGGCAGAGTTTGAGTATAATAAAACAAGCTAGAGAGAAGTTGAAAAAAGAACCAGAGGGTGTGTTTAATGCCAATGTTCCTGATTTTGTGCTTCCTCCAAAAGAAGAGGTTTATAATAATATGGAAGCTTTGATTTACCACTTCAAGATAGTGATGGGAGAGGCTAATGTGCCGAAAGGAGAAATTTATCATGCTGTAGAAGGTGGAAATGGTGAATTAGGTTTTTATATTATTAGTGATGGAGGTCGTTCGCCATATAGGATGCATATACGTAGGCCTTGTTTTATATATTATCAGGCATATGCTGAGATGATAAAAGGGTGTTTGCTTTCGGATGCTATTTTGACCATGAGTAGCATGAATGTGATAGCTGGTGAATTGGATGCTTAATTAGATTGGAAAATGAGTAAGGAAATAAAATTTAATGAGGAAACATTAGCATTGGTTGATAAGCTAATGAAACGTTATCCGGAGGGTAAGCATAAGTCGGCATTGATACCTGTTTTGCATATTGCTCAAGCGGAATTTGGTGGATGGTTGAGTTCGGATACAATGGATTATGTGGCCTCACTTTTAAAAATAAAACCTATTGAGGTGTATGAAGTGGCTTCGTTTTATTCGATGTTCAACTTGAAGCCTGTTGGAAAATGTTTGATAGAGGTGTGTAGAACTTCATCTTGCTGGGCTAGAGGTTCGGAAGAGGTGGTGAAGCATTTGGAAAAAAGGCTTGGAATAAAAGAGGGAGAGACGACTAAGGATGGTATGTTCACAATAAAAACGGTGGAATGTCTTGGAAGTTGTGGAGGAGCACCGATGCTTCAAGTGGGAGCTTCGTTTCACGAAAACTTAACTACTGAGAAGGTGGATACATTGATAGAAGATTATAAAACACAAGGAAAGCAAAGAAGTTATACAGATTTAGACTATAAGAATACACTTTAATAGCCTCACCAAATAATCCCCTCTCCGAAAGAAAGGGGGCGAAGGGTGAAACATTACTTAAAATAAATGGGCAAGAAAATATTATTAGAACACATAAATGTACCAGGGATAAAAGGTCTGGAAGTGTATCGCCAAAATGGGGGATATTCATCTGTTGAAAAAGCTTTGAAAACCATGGCTCCTGATGCTGTGGTGGAAGAGGTGAAGAAGTCGGGATTGAGGGGTCGAGGAGGAGCTGGGTTTCCGACTGGAATGAAGTGGAGCTTTTTGGCAAAACCTGAAGGGGTGGAGCGTTACTTGGTGGTGAATGCTGATGAATCGGAGCCAGGAACTTTTAAGGATAGGTATTTGATGGAACGTATTCCGCATATCTTGATTGAAGGAATGATTACATCGAGTTTTGCGTTGGGTGCTAAAACATCATTCATCTATATAAGAGGAGAGTATTTTTATGTTTCGAGGATACTGGAGGCTGCAATTGAAGAGGCTTATGCTGCTGGATTGCTTGGTAAGAATATTTTGGGAAGTAATTTTTCGCATGATATTTTTGTGCAAGTGGGTGCAGGGGCTTATATATGTGGTGAGGAGACAGCATTACTAGAGTCGTTGGAAGGGAAACGTGGTAACCCACGGATAAAGCCTCCGTTTCCGGCTATTGCGGGTTTGTACAGTTGTCCTACGGTGGTAAATAATGTGGAGACGATAGCTTCGGTACCTTACATTGTGATGAATGGGGGAGATGAATATGCTAAGATAGGTATTGGAAGAAGTACGGGTACTAAATTGATTTCGGCTTCGGGGCATATAAATAAACCGGGGGTGTATGAGATTGAAATGGGTGTGCCTGTTGAGGAGTTTATTTATTCGGAAGAATATTGTGGTGGGATATTGAATGGTAAGAAACTGAAAGCTGTAGTGGCTGGAGGATCATCGGTGCCGATATTGCCTGCTGATTTGATATTGAAAACGGAGAAAGGGGAGCCAAGGTTGATGAGTTATGAGTCGTTGAGTGATGGTGGTTTTGCAACGGGTACGATGCTTGGTTCGGGAGGATTTATGGTGTATGATGAGAGTACGAGCATTGTGAAGAATTTGTACACTTTTGCGCGGTTTTATCATCATGAAAGCTGCGGGCAATGTTCGCCATGCAGGGAAGGTACGGGATGGATGGAGAAGATATTGCACCGAATAGTGGAAGGACATGGTAAGGTGGGTGATGTGGATATGCTTTGGGATATACAGAGGAAGATTGAGGGGAATACGATTTGCCCATTGGGGGATGCTGCTGCATGGCCTGTGGCGAGTGCGATAAGGCATTTTAGAAAGGAGTTTGAGGAGTATATAAATCATCCGGAACGGATACGGGATAAGATGCCTGTGGTGTGATGAGTTTAATTGAAAGGAAATTGAATAATAGCACACGGATTAAAACGGTTAAGAATAGAAGAAAAAAACTGGAATAAAATGCCAAAAGTTACAATAGACGGACATAGTATAGTGGTGCCGGATGGTACAACGATTCTGCAGGCTGCAAGGATGATAGTGGATGCTCCTGGGTATATAGGGGAGAATATTGCTCCGCCAACGATGTGTTATCATTCGAAATTGAAAACGAGTGGTGGTTATTGTAGGAGTTGTATTGTGAAGGTTTCGAAGGGTTCGGAGAAGGATCCGAGGCCGATGCCGAAGTTGGTGGCTAGTTGTAGGACTACGGTGATGGATGGTATGGAGGTGATGAATACGACTTCGCCTGAGGTGCTGGAGGCGAGAAGGGGTGTGGTGGAGTTTTTGTTGATTAATCATCCGTTGGATTGTCCGGTGTGTGACCAAGCGGGTGAGTGTCATTTGCAGGATTTGGGTTATGAGAATGGAGGTTCGAAGACGCGTTATGATTTTAAGAGGAGGACTTTTGCGAAGATTGATATTGGTCCGTTTATAAAGCTTCACATGACGCGTTGCATTATGTGTTTTAGATGTGTGAAGGCGGCAGATCAGTTGACAAATAATCGTTATCAGGGTATGTTGTTTAGGGGTGATGCTTCGGAAATAAGTACTTATATAGAGAAAGCGATAGATAATGATTTTTCGGGTAATTTGATAGATGTTTGTCCGGTGGGGGCATTGACAGATAGGACTTTTAGATTTAAGAGTCGTGTGTGGTTTACAAAACCGATGGATGCGCACCGTAGTTGTACGAAGTGTTCGGGTAAGGTGGCGCTTTGGGAAAAAGGAAATGAGATATTGCGTGTGACGGCAAGAAAGGATAAGTGGGGAGAGCCGGAATCGTGGATATGTAACGAGTGTAGGTTTGAGAAAAAGAATATAAATGATTGGGTGATAGAAGGGCCTCGTCATATTGATCCACACTCGGTGATTTCGTTGAATCATTATGAGAATGTGGTAGCAACAATGAAGCTAGATGTTGCGAAACAACAAAAACAGTTGGCTGATAAGAAATAACAAATGGTATGACTTTAGGATACTTTATTTACAAATTGATTTTGGTAGTACTTGTGTTTGCAGTAACACTAGTGATTGCTATGTATAGCACGTATGCCGAACGAAAGGTAGCGGGATTTTTGCAAGATAGGTTAGGCCCGAACAGAGCTGGATGGTTCGGAATATTGCAACCAGTGGCAGATGCTGTGAAACTATTTATGAAAGAGGAGATGATACCTAGTGTATCGAACCGTACGTTGTTTATTCTTGCTCCAGGTTTGAGTTTATTGACTGCTTGTATGACTGGTGTGGTGATACCGTGGGGAACATCGTTGAATTTATTTGGTGAAAACTATTCGTTACAGGTAACGGATTTGAATATTGGAATACTTTATTTGTTTGGGGTAGTATCGATAGGGGTTTATGGAATAATGATAGGGGGCTGGGCATCGAATAATAAATACTCATTGTTAGGGGCCATGCGAGCTTCTTCGCAAATGATAAGTTATGAGGTGGCAATGGGTATTTCAATTATTGCTTTGATAATGACAACCGGCACTTTGAGTGTGGGACAGATAGCAGCTCAACAACATGGATGGCACTGGAATATTTTGGTTCAACCTTTGGGTTGTTTGATTTTTGTGGTTTGTGCTTTTGCAGAAACCAATCGTGCTCCTTTTGATTTACCAGAGTGTGAGCAAGAATTGGTGGGAGGATACCATACTGAGTATAGTTCGATGAAGATGGGTTTTTATCTTTTTGCTGAATACATCAATATGTTTATTTCATCAGCTGTAATTTCTACTTTTTACTTTGGTGGTTATAACATGCCTTTTGTTGGTCGGTTTGTGCATGATGCAAATGCTTTAGCTTTGCTCGGTGTACTATTTTTATTTGCAAAGATATTTTTCGGAATCTTCTTCTTCATGTGGGTTCGCTGGACTATTCCACGTTTCCGTTATGATCAATTGATGAATTTAGGTTGGAAGGTATTAATTCCATTGTCGATATTAAATTTGGTATTGACCGGAGGATGGATGATGCGCCATGAAATTTTAAGTATATTTATTAAGTAAAAACAACGATGCAACCATTAACCAATAGATCGAAAGTTGTTGTAAATAAGGAAATGTCTTTGTACGAAAAGATTTATCTGCCTGCCATTATATCAGGTATGATGATTACAATGTCGCACTTTTTTAAAAAGAAACCAACAATACAATATCCTGAGCAAACACGTGAGTTCAGTGGTGTGTACAGAGGGCAACATGTGTTGAAACGTGATGATAATGGCGCTGAGAGATGCACTGCTTGTGGTTTATGCGCTGTTGCTTGTCCGGCAGAAGCCATCACGATGACTGCTGCAGAACGTAAACCGGGAGAAGAAAAACTTTACAGAGAAGAAAAATATGCAGCCGTTTATGAAATAAATATGTTGCGTTGTATTTTCTGTGGAGATTGTGAAGATGCCTGTCCGAAGGAAGCAATATTCTTGACCGACCGAAAAGTAAATAGCGAATTGAAACGTAATTCTTTTATTTATGGAAAGAATATTTTGGTAGAAGAAGTTGATAAACGTGTTGATGTTTCTCGAAGACAAACACCAGCTGTATTGGAATTTAAGAAGCACAAAGAATTTGAACACAATAGATAATTAAGTATTATGATTACAACCTATTTATTTTATTTTCTATCATTTCTTGCCATCATGTTTGGTTTGATGGTAGTGCTATCCAAAAATCCAATTCACAGTGTACTTTATCTTGTGTTATGTTTTTTCACAATTGCAGGACACTATGTGTTGTTGAATGCTCAATTCTTAGCAGTTGTTCATGTGATTGTTTATTCAGGAGCCATCATGGTATTATTCCTATTTGTAATCATGCTATTGAATTTGAACAAAGAAACTGAACCTCATAAGAGCATTTGGTTAAAAGCTTCGGCTGCTGTGGCATCAGGGTCTTTGTTAGTGGTAATGGTTGCTTCGTTGAAAGGTGCATCAACTATACAGTCGACCAATACATTCAATCCAAGTATTGGATTAATTGAAAATTTAGGAACAACATTATTCAAAGATTTTCTTCTACCGTTTGAAGTATCGTCAGTGCTACTTTTAGCAGCAATGGTTGGTGCAGTGATGTTAGGTAAGAAAAGTATAAAATAAAATCAGATGAACAGCGCAATACAAGTAATCCCTTTGGAGTGGTACATATTATTATCCACAGTATTATTCACGATTGGTGTTTTAGGTGTTCTTTTTAGACGTAATGCCATTATTATTTTTATGTCAATTGAGTTGATGTTGAATGCAGTGAATTTACTATTAGTGGCGTTTTCGAGTTTTTTATCCGACAGTAAAGGACAGGTTTTTGTGTTTTTTATAATGGCAGTAGCTGCTGCTGAAGTGGCCGTTGGCTTGGCAATATTGATGATGGTGTATAGAAACACAAAATCATCAGATATTAATGTGTTGAATAAATTGAAGTGGTAAAAATGTAGTATTAAGTACAAAGTATTATGACTGTTTAATCTTAATACTTTGTACTTGATACAAAATACTCTTAATAATAAGTTATGATAAAGTTAGTTGGATTAGTGCCTTTGCTTCCATTAATCGGGTTTGTGATTATTGGTTTGTTTGGGAAGTCCTTATCGAAAGGAATAGTTGGTGTTATCGGATGTGGATCGGTATTAGCTGCATTTGCAGTGTCGTTAGGTATTTTCTTTGAATTAACAGGACAAGCAGAAAAATCGGTTACTATTGATTTGTTCAGTTGGATTACAGCAGGCAAGTTATCTATACCGTTCTCTTTCCTTATCGACCCTTTATCTTCATTGTTTTTACTTATTGTTACTGGAATAGGCTTTTTAATACATGTCTACTCCACTGGATACATGAGCCATGACGAAGGATTTGCTCGTTTCTTTGCGTATTTGAATCTGTTTATTTTCTTCATGTTGTTGCTTGTTCTCGGATCCAATTATTTAATCATGTTTGTTGGTTGGGAAGGTGTTGGATTATGTTCTTATTTATTAATTGGTTTTTGGTTCAAAAATACGGCTTACAACAATGCTGCTAAAAAGGCATTCATCATGAATCGTATTGGTGACTTAGGTTTCTTATTAGGTATCATCCTGATATTTGTAACTTTTGGAAGCATAGGTTATAATGATGTGTTCGAGCAAGCAAAAAACATGGCGACAGGAAGTCCTGTATTAACTTCAATCGCATTATTGTTATTTGTTGGTGCGATGGGTAAAAGTGCTCAAATTCCTTTGTTCACTTGGTTGCCTGATGCGATGGCGGGTCCTACTCCAGTATCTGCATTGATACATGCTGCAACCATGGTAACAGCGGGTATCTACATGGTAGCTCGTTCGAATATTTTATACACGTTATCGCCTGTGGCAATGGAAACTGTTGCTATTGTTGGTGTTTGTACAGCATTGTTTGCTGCTACCATTGGTTTGGCACAAAATGATATTAAGAAAGTGTTAGCCTACTCAACGGTATCACAGTTAGGTTTTATGTTCCTTGCTCTTGGAGTAGGTGCTTATACAGGCGCAGTATTTCATGTAATGACACACGCATTCTTTAAAGCGTTATTATTCCTTGGAGCTGGTAGTGTGATACATGCTATGAGTGGAGAGCAAGACATACGCAGAATGGGTGGATTGAAAAAACATTTACCAATTACCCATATTACTTTCTTATTAGGAACACTTGCCATTGTTGGTTGTCCTCCTTTCTCAGGGTTTTTCTCGAAAGATGAAATACTTGCAAATGCTTTTGAAAACAACAAACTACTTTGGTTCTTGGGTGTATTGGGTGCTGCAATGACAACTTTCTATATGTTCCGTTTATATTTCCTAACATTTAAAGGAGACTTCAGAGGTACTAAAGAGCAACATCACCACTTGCATGAATCACCTAAATCAATGACAATGCCGTTGGTAATACTTGCAGTATTAGCAGTGATTGGTGGACTTGTTGGTATTCCAGAAGCATTGGGTGGAAAGCATATGTTAGAAGGTTTCCTAAAACCAGTGTTCGAAGATTCTTCGTTCAGGATGGTACATAGCATGTCGCACGAAAATGAATATATGTTAATGGGTATAGCGGTACTTGTCATGTTGGGTTCACTGTATTATGCGTATCAAGTTTATGTGAAAAACAAAACATTACCTACTGAAGAAAGTGAGGACTTAAAACCATTACATTTATTAGTGTATAAAAAATATTGGGTAGATGAATTTTATGAAAATCTAATTACTAAGCCGCTAAACTTCTTCTCGGATGTGTTGCATAAACTATTCGACAATCAGATTATAGACGGTTTTGTGAATGGAGTAGGTAGATTCATCACTTGGTTGAGTGGCATCCTAAGGTATGCTCAAACGGGTAACATGGGCTTTTACGTCTTTGCAATGGTGATTGGCATTGTACTTATTTTATTTACAAGGATATTTTAATAAGAAAGGGGTAAGAAGTCAGTTTCGTACAGAGTAGACGGGCAAGAATTTAGATATAGAGTTTAGAATATAAAGTATATGATTACATTGTTATTAATATTTTTCCCTTTGCTGGCAGCCTTGATGTTGCTATTTGTAAAAGGAGAACAAGTGAAAAAGATTGCATTGGGGGCCACCATTGTTGAATTTGCAATTACCGTAATGGCGCTTCTTCAATATCAGCAAGGCAATACTACGCAATTTGAAGTAAGCTATAGCTGGATCAAATCACTTGGAATTAATTTCCATGTTGGTATGGATGGCATTTCTTTACTGATGGTATTGCTTACCACTTTCCTTGTTCCTATCATCATTCTTACATCCTTCAATAAAGATTACCGAAATCCTTCACGCTTCTATTCACTTGTGCTTGCCATGCAATTTGCGCTGGTAGGTGTTTTTGTTTCGTTGGATGGTTTCTTGTTTTACATTTTCTGGGAATTAGCGCTTATCCCTATTTATTTTATTTGTTTGTTATGGGGTGGAGAAAACAGAGCGAGAATTACCTTTAAGTTTTTTGTGTACACCTTAACAGGAAGTTTGATGATGCTAGGTGCAATGATTTATTTGTACTTAAAAACTGAGGGTGTTCATAGCTTCGAAATAGCAGCACTTTATAAATCAGGGCAAGGTTTAGATTTAATCCATCAAGGCTATGTGTTTTGGGCTATTTTTATGGCATTTGCTATCAAAATGCCAATATTTCCGTTCCATACTTGGCAACCCGATACGTATTCTGTGGCTCCAGCGCAAGGAACTATGTTGCTTGCTGGTATTATGCTTAAGATGGGAACCTATGGTGTAATTCGATGGTTGTTGCCTATCGTTCCTGTAGGAGTTGCTTCAAACGCAAATATTGCGATTACATTATCTGTCATTGGTATTGTGTACGCTTCGTGTATTGCTATTGTACAGAAAGACTTTAAACGATTGATAGCTTATTCATCAATCGCTCACGTAGGATTGATATCAGCTGGCATACTTGCTTGCAACGTTCAGGGTGTTCAAGGGGGAGTAATTCAAATGTTGAGCCATGGTGTGAATGTAGTTGGGTTGTTTTTCATTGTTGATATTCTTCAAAAGAGATATGGTACTCGCGATATTGCATCGTTGGGTGGTATACGAAATTTGAATCCTCAATTTGCAGTTCTGTTTTTAATTGTATTGCTAGGAAGCGTTGCTTTGCCTTTGACAAATGGATTCGTTGGAGAGTTTTTATTGTTGAATGGAGTGTTTCAGTTTGGTGCTTGGACAGCAGCTATTGCAGGATTGTCAGTAATACTAGGTGCTGTGTACATGCTCAGAAGTTATCAATCCATTATGTTAGGAGAAACTAATTCGGTTACAGTTTCATTTGCTCCATTATCGAGTAGCGAGAAAGCTGTATTGATCATTCTTTGTGCAGCCATTCTTGGCTTTGGAGTGTATCCAAAACCTTTGTTAGACATAGCAGGACCATCTGTTGAGAAGTTGGTGGATGGGGTTAGATTAGCAATGGGAAAATAGAAAAAGATTAATTAAATTATGAAAGCATTAGTATTACTTTCTTCATTAGGTGTAATTTCCTTATTAGCTGAGTTATTCAGTTTTAAAAAATTATTGTATCCAATTGTTTTATTGGGTTTAATTGCCACTTTTATTTTCAACATTCAAGATTGGAATGCTGCAAATAATACGTTTTACAATATGTTGCAGTTCGATAATTATGCCATTGCATTTTCTTCGGTTATCATTTTGGTTGCGTTTCTTTGGTTTTTAATGGCAGAAGGTTTCTTTAAAGAAGAAACCAATATGACCGACCATTATTCATTAGTATTGTTTGCTTTGGTTGGTGCTATTATTTTAACATCGTATACCAATATGACCATGTTGTTTTTAGGAATCGAAATACTGTCGATACCAATGTACATCTTAGTAGGAAGTAGCAAAAATGATTTATCTTCGAACGAAGCCTCCTTTAAGTACCTTATCATGGGTGCATTTGCCACAGGGTTCTTGTTGTTTGGTATTGCCTTAATATATGGTGCAACAGGTTCGTTTGATTTAGCAACAATAAAAACTGGTATTTCTGTACAAGGAGCTACACCAACTATTTTCTATGTGGGCATGTTGATGATGTTGGTTGGTTTATCGTTCAAGGTATCTGCTGTTCCATTTCATTTCTGGGCACCCGATGTATATGAGGGCGCACCTACTGTGATTACGGCATTTATGGCAACCATTGTGAAACTTGCAGCCTTTGCAGCTTTCCTTCGTTTGTTTGATGTTACATTCTTTAGGGTATCGGCTTCGTGGATGAATATTGTATGGGTGCTTGCAGCGCTTACCATGTTGGTAGGTAACATTACTGCTGTGTTTCAAACGCGCACCAAACGTATGCTTGCTTATTCTTCGGTAGCACATGCTGGGTATATGTTGATGGCACTATTGGCCATGAACACTTATTCCAATTCGGCTATCTTATTTTACGGTCTTGCTTATTCAATTGGTTCTATTGCTACCTTCACCATTGTGTCGATAGTGGCTGAGGCAAGAGGTGATGATGGTATTCATGCATTCAATGGTTTGGGCAAATCGAATCCATTGTTGGCCGTGGTAATGAGTATTGCATTATTATCGTTGGCAGGTATTCCGCCTACTGCAGGTTTCTTTGCCAAATACGTTATTTTCACTTCATCTTTCTTAGCAGGTAATGTGTTTTTGGTGGCTGTAGCCATTTTGGCTTCGTTGATAGGGGTGTATTATTATTTCCGATTAATCATTGCTATGTATTTTAAAGAAGGTAATTCAGAGAAAATAAATATAGAAATGAATCACAAACTGCTGTTGATAGTAGTTGCTATCGCCATCATTGCCTTAGGTATTTTCCCTGATTTTGTAATCCGATTGATTTAATAATTTGTTGAATGAAACAAAAAAGAAAGGACGGTACATCACCGTCCTTTCTTTTTTTGTTCTATCTCAGTTGTCTTTATACCACAGGCGGAATCATTACGTGTCCGCATTGTTTGCAGGTTCGTAACGATTCGTTGCTATAAAACTCATTGAAGGTTTTCTGAAATTCGGTAACGATATTGGTTAATGGAAAATACTTCTCATAGAGTTTGTTGTTGCATTTTTCGCAAAACCAAAGTAGTCCATCGCGTTCGTCATCTCTGCGCTTGCGCTCCATCACAAGACCCACAGTGTTTGGTCCTCGGCTAGGGCTATGCGGCACTTTGGGTGGTAGCAAAAAGATGTCACCCTCGTTGATGGGCACTTCTACTGCTTTTCCATCTTCTTGAATAATTACTTTGATGTTGCCTTCGAGTTGATAGAAAAACTCTTCGCTTTCGTTGTAGTGATAATCTTTGCGAGCATTGGGCCCACCTACTACCATCACTATGAATTCGGTGTTTTCGTAAACTACTTTATTGCTTACAGGTGGTTTTAGGAGGTGACGGTTTTCGTCAATCCATTTTTTGAAATTGAATGGTCGTTGTATTGACATTGTTTTTTTTGTTTTAGATGATATAAACGAGAGCCATTTATTAATACATTTGCTCTAAATATTGCGCAAGATACAAAACATTTTTCTGACCGAATCAATGGACGAAACATTAAAATATCAAATAGCATTATCGCTCATTCCCAATATTGGCGATATACTTGCCAAGCGCCTTGTTGCTTATTGCGGTAGTGTAGAAGCGGTGTTTAAAGAAAAGAAACAAGCGCTCGAACGCATTCCGGGCATTGGCAGTGTGAATGTAAACAACATCTTGCATCACGATGTATTCGGAGCGGCCGAAGCCGAAGTGAATTTTGTGCGCAAAAACCAAATTACTCCTGTTTTTTATTTAGATGTAGCTTATCCGAAACGCTTGCTACATTGCGATGATAGCCCCATACTACTTTACTTTAAAGGAAACACCAATTTGAATGCCGAAAAGGTAATAAGCATAGTGGGTACACGCGAGGCTACCGAATACGGCAAACGGATATGCGAAAAACTAATAGCCGACTTGGCTCCACACCAAGTAACCATAGTGAGTGGATTGGCTTACGGCATTGATATATGCGCACACAAAGCAGCATTGCAACAAGGCTTGCCAACCATTTGCGTGTTGGCACATGGGCTCGACAAAATATATCCTGCGGTGCACGCCACCACTGCCAACAAGATGCTGGAACAAGGAGGATGGTTAACCGATTTTAAGAGCAAAACAAAACCCGACCGCGAAAACTTTCCGAGCAGAAACAGAATAGTGGCGGGCATTGCCGATGCCACCCTTGTAATCGAATCGAAATTGAATGGGGGTTCGCTCATTACGGCTGACATAGCGAATACCTACAATAGAGATGTATTCGCTTTTCCGGGAAGGGTGGACGATGCTTGGTCGGAAGGGTGCAATGCATTGATAAAAAATAATAAAGCAGCCATGATACAAAGCGCTACCGACCTAGTGAATGCTATGGGTTGGGAACCGAAAAAAGGGCAAAAGGCGCCTCAACAAAACAAACTATTTGTAGAACTTAATCCCGAAGAAGAACGAATAGTGAACGAATTGAGAAAAAAAGAAAACATCACCATTGACGAGCTTTGTTTGATATGCAAGTTCCCCATGAGCAAGGTATCGTCCATTTTGCTTACTCTTGAGTTTTCGGGAGTGGTGAAATCCATGCCCGGAAAAACCTATCGGGTTTGTTAGGCTTTAGGGTGAGATTATTATACCACTAAGACTAAATTGTTCAATTCGGCAATGAAGCAGTAGGCAATTGAATTCCACATAAAGAATTAATCTACCCCCTCCTTTTGTAGTTGTTTGTACTACATCACTTTCCTTTTTTGTTTTACAATCCATTTTTTTAATGTCTTTTACCTTTGTGCCGTTCTTTAACATCATGCAGTACCAAGTTGGAGTCACAAACAACAGAATGTGGCACAAACTCAAGAGAGTGTGACACAAACTCAAGAGAGTGTGACACAAACTCAAGAGAGTGTGACACAAACTCAAGTGAATGTGACACAAACTCAAGAGAGTGTGACACAAACTCAAGAGAATGTGACACAAACTCAAGTGAGTGTGACACAAACTCAAGTGAGTGTGCCACATGACTGAGAAACTGCAACGGTAAGACAGGATGATGAAGACACGATAAGTTAAAATACTATATTATATGTATCACTAAAGTTTGAAATGCGGGTATAGACGCATTTATGTCGGATAGAAAAAGCAGCAACAAAGGAGGATAAAAAATGATCATCGTATTAGAAGGATTAACAGATAAGAACCCAGCATCGAAGGTTAAGTATGGCGGAAACATAATTGATGGCATGACAGGCAATAGTAATTTTGCAAGCCCTGACATGTTAGCACGTATAGCAGCGCTCGATACTGCAACAACGGACTTGAAAAAAGCCAATGATAAAGGCGTAGTGAGTGATATCGCGGTTAGAGAAAACGAGTTCGACAATAGTGTAAAAGCCATTGTATTTGCGGTACAAGCACTCATACTAGGAAAACCTGATGACCAAGCAAAAGCAATAGTTGAAAGTGCTAACTTGGGAACAAAAAAGCAAGGAAAACCAATTTTTGCTGATTTGGCAGCACATCAGGGAACAGTAGCAAAATCGGTAGAATTGCGCAAAAAAGTGACCACTAGAAACAAACGAGTGGCTTATGTATGGCAAATTACAAGCACACCAAATGATGAAAGCAGTTGGACGATTTGTAAAATATCGACTGTAGCCAAAGTTACTATCTTGAACTTACTTTCGGGTAAGCGTTACTATTTCAGAGTAGCCATCATCATGGGCGAAGAAATGGGTGAATACTCAGATGCTACTAGCATTCTGGTAAATTAAAACCAGCCACATAAGGCTAACAACTAAATCCTGCCCTTGCACAAGGGGCAGGATTTTTTGTTGTATATTTGGGGGATGAAAAAAGTGGCATGTATAATGAGTCTTTGGTTTGCAGGTGAAAAAACACCAGCAAAGGCATCGTTTCTGCTAACTTGGAAGGAAGACCAACAAGCGCGGAAAATGATTTACCGACTGACTTCTTTTGTTAAGATAAATATGACAAACACTGAAAGATGTAAGCAATGGATTCGTCAAAGGATGGTTTTGCGGGAAAGCGGAAAAAGCTGTATATTTGTGGAAGGAAAAAGCTGTATTGAAAACTTGCAGCGTATACTGGTGAGAATACAAATGCCAATTACAGCTTATTTATTGGAATACCAACGAGGGGTAAATAGAAACAATAGAATCGTAGTACATTATTACAAATAACTTCTAAATAAGAAAACCATGAAAAAGGCAAAAATTATTTTCTCCTTCCTGTTTTTGATGATGTCCATTTTTTCGTTTGCACAAAAAAACAAAACAACAGGTACAGTTGCTAAAAGCACTACTCCCACAACAACTCCCGCAAAAACTGTGTGCGACTGCAAGGATGCAATAAAAATAAATATTCAGAAAACTACCAAGTACGGTTTCACTGTTGCACCTGACGGATATGGCACGGTGCAGGAAATTACGGAAATAAATAAGCAAGATAAATATGCATTTGAAAAGGAACATAACACTGCATGGTATCAGCTGCAAATAAATCAGGATGGCGATTTTGTGTTCGATATTGCGCCAACTGACAGTAGCAATGATTATGATTTTTTACTTTTCAGATATACTGATACTTCTACCTGTAACAATATTTTAACCCATAAACTGAAACCGGTGCGAAGTAATTTAACACGTGGGAATAAGCCATTGAAGGGATTTACAGGGCTTTCGCTTTCAGCAAAAAAAGAGTTTGTAGGTAAAGGACCAGGTGATGCCTATTCGAAATTTATCAATGTAAAAAAAGGTGAAAAATATTTACTCGTACTTGATAATGTTTATCCCGAAGGTAAGGGACATACCCTTTATTTTGCCTTTGAAAAAGAGGTGGAAATTTCCGGAACGGTACTGAATGACGACAGTTTGGGAGTGAAAGCAGATGTGGCACTAGTTGATAATACGGGAAAAACCGTGGCGCAAGTGAAGACAGATAAGTATGGTAAATACGGTTTCAGGACGGATATGAAGGAGAATATGAATTACAATCTAACGTATACTTCGGATAGTGGATTTACACAAGTACGAACACTGAACACGATGGAACTGAAGGATAATAACACGTTCAAAGACATTCGCACGATATTACCCAAACTGCGAAAGGGCTCGAAATATAAAATGGGTTCTATCAATTTTTTTGGCGATCAAGCTACTCTGCTTCCCGAATCGGTTTCTTCGGTGGAGGCATTGGTAAAACTAATGAAGAAAAACAAAAAGATGAAAATAATTATTGAAGGGCATGTGAACGGCACAGGAGGAGGAAGCGTAGATATTCAGAAGCTTTCAGAAGAGCGGGCGAAAACAGTTTATAATTTTCTGTTGAAAAACGATATCGACAAGGATAGAATGAGCACAGTAGGTTATGGAGCGAAACGGATGATCTACCCACAACCCATGACGGAATGGGAAATGGCCGCCAATAGGAGAGTAGAAATAAATGTGGTTTCAATAGAATAGGTGTTTTGCAAGTGCTAGTGTTTTTATACTTAGGAAAACGATTCGAAAATTAACACTCTTGGTAATTATATACAAGAAACGAACAGTGTTTTTTTGAACTTACATTTACGATGGCACAATGGCGAAATTCTTAATAATTTAAATGAAATACCCTCTAATACATAAATGAGTAAAGTACTGAATATTCAATTTGTCATTTTTCTATTGTTCGTAGTTCATTCTTCTACTATGAATGCGCAACTGGAAAAAGCGAAAAACACGAACGATAGCTTGACGAAAAAACAAGACAATAAAGTGTATACATATTATAACCGAAACTACCTTTATCATGATAGTTTAATCGGTGAAATGGCCATGCGAAATTTGTTGATAAGCACCAAGGATAAAGAAATAATGAATGCTATTCGTATTTCGAAACGAGCACAAGGGCTACAATTAATCGGTTTCCTTGCTTTGCCTATGGCTGTTGCTACCTTATCCTGTTATAGAAATATAAGTACCGAAGACCCCAATTCTAGCCCAGGGAATTCGATTTATTACGATAATAAACAATACCAAAATTTAACACTTGTATTTCTTACCGCCACTGTTATTTGCCCTATTACTGCAATTGTTTTTAAGCATAGACGAATAAAATATAACCGAAAAGCAATAGACATATATAACCAAATGCATTAACTTTCTTGTGTTTGCAGCGCAGAAACCCTTCCTATTAATTACTATTATTCAAAAGTTCGTTTGCAAGTTGAGGTAAACCAATGCTCGCTAGGTTACTAATTTTAGAATTAGAAATGGTAATTGAGGTGAAGTTTCATTCTCCGATTTTAACTAGAGGTTAATCGTTAAGTAGAAAAGAATTATCTTTGTAAAAAAAAACAATATGGAAAATATATTTGAAAGAATTGCCATTGACGAAAAGGTTTGTAATGGCAAACCAACTATTCAAGGTAAACGAATAGCCGTACAAAGCATTTTAGAGTTTTTGGCAGCAGGTGATTCGGCACAGGAAATAATAAAAAACTATCCAATTCTAGTGGCTGAAGATATTACGGCATGTATAAAATTTGCAGCCGAACTCATGAATAAAAACTATACCATTAAATCGGTTGCATAAGTGGCTTTATTTATAATAGATGAAAATCTCCCCTATCTTTTTGACTTATGGAAAGGGGAAGATTATATTCATGTTTATGACATGTCAAACATTTCGACAGATGATGAAATATGGAAATATGCAATGGAAAAAAATATGACCATAGTTACTAAAGACGCTGATTTTTCGAATAGGATTTTGTTTAAAACCCCTCCCCCTAAGGTCATTCACATCAAGTTGGGTAATATGAAGATTTCGCAAATGTATGAGTGTTTAAATAAAACTTGGAATATGGCAAAGGAAGAAATCAAAACACAAAAATTAGTAAATATTTATTCAGATAGGATAGAAACAATAGGGAACAATTAGTAGTATAAATTCAAATAAAAAATGATAAAACGTTAGTGCACGATAAACTATCAATAATCCAAAACCTCTTAGTGCATTGTGAGAGGCTTTTTAGTTTAAGAATAAAGTTAAAAACTTTTTGCGCAGAACCCCTTCCGATTAATTACTAGTATTCAAAAGTTCGTTTACAAGTTGAGGTAAACCAATGCTCGCTTTTTCTTTAATAAATTTCAAGTTCGCTAAGCCATGTACTTGTATTTCGTGAGGGTCGATGAGGTATTTGGGAGAAACTGTTGGTACATAATCCACCACTCCAGCAGCAGGATACACCACCAACGAAGTACCTACCACAATAAAGATATCGGCCGTAGCCGCCACCTCGTAAGCAATTTCCATCATGGGTACCATTTCGCCAAACCATACAATGTGTGGGCGCAATTGCGAACCTCGTTCGCAAGTATCTCCAAGTTTTATGGTATCTCCTTTGATCGGGTAAACGAGGTTTTCGTCCACTGTACTAAGGCTTTTGTTTATTTCGCCATGTAGGTGAATTACATTTTTCGAACCAGCACGTTCGTGCAAGTCGTCAATGTTTTGGGTGATGATGTGTACATCGTATTTCGATTCCAGTTTTACCAAGGCTTTGTGTGCAGCATTGGGGCTAGCGTTTAGCACTTGTAGTCTTCGTTTGTTGTAAAACTCAAGTACCAAAGCTTTGTTTTTTTGCCAAGCTTCGGGAGTAGCTACTTCGTAGATATTGTATTCTTCCCACAACCCATCGCTATCTCTAAACGTACGTATACCGCTCTCGGCCGATATGCCTGCTCCGGTAAATACCACTAGCTTTTGTTTTGGTTGTTTGCTCATGCTCATCAATAAAAGTATGCGGTTTTTGGCTTTGCTTTTATCAGTTTGCTAATATAGAAATTAAAATCTTAACAATGATTTAATACTTATCAAAATCTATTCGTTGGTGGCTAATAATTGATAAATTGCTATATTCGCAACTCTAAAAATTAGAACAATGGCAAAATTAAGAAAACAGGACGCATTGGATTATCACTCACAAGGTCGTCCGGGGAAGATAGAAGTAATACCAACAAAGCCTCACAGTACGCAACACGACTTATCTCTGGCCTATTCGCCAGGTGTAGCCGAGCCCTGTTTGGAAATAGAAAAGAACCCAGAAGATGTATATAAATACACCGCAAAAGGAAATTTAGTAGCTGTAATCAGTAATGGAACAGCAGTTCTTGGTTTAGGAAATATTGGAGCATTGGCATCGAAACCTGTGATGGAAGGAAAAGGATTGCTCTTTAAAATATTTGCTGATATTGATGTGTTCGATATTGAAGTAGACGCATCCGACATCGATACCTTTGTACAAACTGTAAAAGCCATATCGCCTACCTTTGGTGGAATCAACCTAGAAGACATCAAGGCTCCTGAGTGTTTCGAAATAGAACGCAGGTTGAAAGAGGAATTGAACATCCCGTTGATGCACGATGACCAACATGGAACAGCCATCATCTCATCGGCCGCACTGCTCAATGCTTGCGAGATTAACAAGAAAAAAATTGACAAAGTAAAAATAGTGGTGAATGGTGCAGGAGCAGCAGCCATAAGCTGTGCCAAACTATACATGGCGGTAGGCGCAAAAAAGGAAAACATCATTATGCTTGATAGCAAAGGGGTGTTGAGCATTTATCGCGATGACTTAGATGAGCAGAAGAAGTTGTTTGCCACTAGCAATAAAAACGAAAAGACATTAGTGGATGCCATGAAAGATGCCGATGTATTTGTTGGTCTTTCGAAAGGTAACATTGTGACACAAGAGATGATTTTGTCGATGGCAAAACGCCCTATTGTATTTGCACTTGCAAATCCCGACCCAGAGATACCGTATGATTTAGCTATGTCGGCTCGTAAAGACATCATCATGGCTACTGGCCGAAGCGACAATCCGAATCAAGTAAACAACGTACTTGGCTTTCCGTTTATCTTCCGTGGAGCGCTAGATGTAAGAGCAACTCAAATAAACGAAGCTATGAAATTGGCTGCGGTGTATGCCATTGCTAACCTTGCCAAAGAACCAGTACCAGAATCGGTGAACCTTGCATACAACTGTAAAAACATCACGTTTGGTTCCGATTATATTATTCCTAAACCCATCGACCCTCGACTGATTTATACCGTGGCTCCAGCAGTGGCCAAAGCGGCTATGGAATCGGGTGTAGCGCAACGCAACATTCCGAATATGGATGCTTATGTGCAAGAACTAATCAACCGATTGGGATTGGATAATAAACTCATTAGAGACATTACCAATAAAGCAAAACAGAATCCGAAACGAGTAGTATTTGCCGAAGCTGACCATTACAAAATATTGAAAGCCGCTCAACACGTAGCTGACGAGGGAATAGCAAAACCAATCCTTTTGGGAGATGAAGCTAAAATAAGAAAGCTGATAGAAGAAAACAGTTTGGATATTGGCGATATTCCAATCATCGATTCACGTAGCGCTTCCGAGGACGAACGTAGAAAGTCGTTTGGCGATTTGTTTTTCCAGAAACGCAAACGAAGAGGATACACCTTGTTCGAAGCAAGAAAAATAATGAAAGAAAGAAATTATTTTGGTGCCATGATGGTGGAGACAGGTGCTGCCGATGCAATGATTTCGGGACTTACAAGAAAATACTCAGACCCTATTCGTCCTGCACTCGAAATTATTGGTGTTCAGGAAGGCGTGAAAAAAGTAGCAGGTATGTACATCATCAATACCAAGCAAGGACCTTATTTCTTTGCCGACTGTACTATGAATGTTGACCCTACCGTTCAAGAGATTGTGGACATAGCAGTGCTTACAGCAAGCACAGTGAAGCAATTTAATATCATTCCACGTGTTGCCTTGTTGTCGTATTCCAACTTTGGATCGGCAGGAGGAGATATTCCAAACAAAATGCGTCAAGCAACAGAGATATTGCATAAAAATTATCCAGGAATGATAGTGGATGGAGAGATGCAAGCCAACTTTGCGCTCAACAACGATTTGCTGAAAGAGCAATTCCCGTTTTCGGAATTGGTAGATAAGAAAGTAAATACACTCATCTTTCCAAACCTTGCAGCTGGCAATATAGCTTACAAATTGATACAAGAAATGGGAGAGGCCGAAGCAATAGGTCCTGTACTCATCGGGTTGAAACGCCCTGTGCACATCCTTCAATTGGGTAGTTCGGTACGCGAAATCATCAATATGATTACCATTGCAGTGATAGATGCACAAACAAAAAAATAAATAAGAATATTAGCTAAGCGAATTAAGAACCATGATTTATCACATCGAAGGACGATTAGTAGAAAAAACACCCACCTATGCTGTTATAGATGCAGGAGGTGTGGGCTATGTGATGCAAATATCGCTGAACACATTTACCAAAATTGGTGAAAGCGAAAATTGTAAATTGTATACCGAATCGCTCTATATTCGTGATGATATGCCTAAGTTTTTTGGGTTTGCTGATTTGGCTGAACGTAACTTGTTCAAGCAATTGGTTTCGGTGTCGGGCGTTGGAGGCACCAGTGCGTTACTGATGTTGTCATCGCTTAGTTCATCGGAAATACAAAATGCAATAGCAACTGGAAATGTAGCCTTGTTGAAAAGTGTGAAAGGGATAGGTGAGAAAACAGCGCAACGCATCATTGTCGACTTAAAAGGTAAAATGGGAAAAGAGGAACTTTCTTCCGAATTTTTCGTTGGTTCGCACAATAAATTGAAAGAAGAAGCGTTATCTGCATTGGTGATGTTGGGCTTTAATAAAATGGCAGCTGAAAAAGCATTGGATAGAATTATTAAAACCGAAGGCACTGGTCAAACTGTTGAACAATTGATAAAGTCGGCATTAAAAACACTTTAGTCAATAGTTCAATTTTCATTTATGTCTTTGGTTATTCTCTTCTGAATGGAAATACTAAGGACTTGAATATTGTTATAAATTAAAAATAAAAAAGAAAGAGACTTTTCGTTTTGACGAAATCAATTGCAAAATATATAGTTGTTGGGTTTGCTTCCGTTGGGCTACTGTCTTTTATATTCAGTTCCAATGCAAAAGTAAGTACCATAAATCATGCGTTAGAAGTTGATGATTACGAAACAACCATAGCGGTAGATACCCCGATAACACCTGTTACACTTCCTTACAATTTTAATGACCAATCAACAGGCGACCCATTAAATTATCCAAATGGTGGTAGATTTATGTTGAACAATCCTTCGAACATACACACTACTGTTGATTACGACCCTAAAACAGGGAACTATAATCTGAATCAAACGATGGGAACGATGGATTATCGTCCACCTACGTACCTTGAAACAGAAGAGTACCAGGATTACATGTTCAAGAAACAAGTGAAGAGTTATTGGAGTGCACGTGCACATGCAGAGGCAAAGAACGCTGCTAAGAATGCCATTATTCCAAAACTTCACGTGGGAGGAGAAATCTTCGATCGAATATTCGGAGGCAACACCGTGGATATTCGTCCTAATGGTTCGGCTGAGTTGATTTTTGCTTACAATGCTACAAAGACAGATAATCCAGCATTGCCGGTAAAACAGCGTAAGGTACATACTTTCGATTTCAATGAAAAAATACAGTTGAACGTGATTGGTAAAATAGGTGACAAGTTGAAACTAACAACTAGTTACAATACCGAATCAACATTCGATTACGAAAACCAAATGAAGCTGGAGTATACTGGCTACGAGGATGAAATTATCAAGAAAATTGAGGCGGGAAATGTGAGTATGCCTTTGACGGGTTCATTAATCACAGGTAGTCAAACCTTGTTTGGGGTTAAAACACAATTGCAATTTGGTCGATTGACGGTAACGAGTATTCTTTCGCAACAAAAGGGTAAGAAATCGGAAGTGAACTCGGCAGGAGGTGCACAAGTAACCAAATACGAAATAGCGGGAGACAACTATGAAGCAAACAAACACTTTTTCCTTGCTCAATATTTCCGCGATAATTACAATTCGGCATTAGCAGGATTGCCATTTATTAATTCAGGAGTAAGTATTAGTAGAGTAGAAGTGTGGGTATCGAACACGAACAATGTGACAACAGATATTCGTACTGTTGTTGGTTTCTCGGAATTAGCAGAAGGTGCCACACATATACCAGCAAATCAAACTTATGTTCACGATGTTGTTTCATCAGGTGTGTCGAAAGATTTACCTTTCAACGGACAAAACGATTTGTACGAAAACTTGACTCATTCGGGATACAGCCCTTCAAATGGTAGTATTGACTCATCGATGCGAACAGCTAATTATGCAGTGTCGGGCATCAATGCAAAATTTCATGGTTCCTTGCAACAAGGTCAGAACTTTGAATTGTTGAATGCAAAAAAACTTCAACCCACAGAATACACTTTCAACGCAAAACTTGGTTATATCTCGCTAAACCAACAGTTAAATGCAGACCAAGTGCTTTGTGTGGCTTTCCAATACACCTACAATGGGAAGGTTTACAATGTGGGTGATTTTTCGGATGGAGTGCACGCACCGCAAGCGTTGTTTGTAAAGATGTTGAAGAGTACAGCTCCTAATACGAAACAGCCGATGTGGAAGTTGATGATGAAGAACGTATACTCTATCGGTTCGTATCAAATCAATGCTCAAGATTTTAAATTAGATATCTTCTATACCAATCCTTCAACAGGAACTGATATTAATTATTTACCCGTATCAGACTGTCAAAGTAGTGTGAAGGGTAAACCGTTAATTCAAGTTTTGAGTTTTGATAAATTGAATCAACAAAACGATCCAACACCTGATGGAGCTTACGACTTTATTGATGGAGTAACCATTGATGCCACTAAGGGTCGAATATTTCTGCCTGTGGTAGAACCTTTTGGTAGTTATTTACAATCGAAGTTTGATGGTGACCCAACTTGTGGTCCATTTGATGCAGGTAAGTATACCTTTCACCAACTCTACGATTCGACTAGGGTTCAGGCGCAGCAATTGCCTAATTTGAATCGATACAAAATTAAAGGCTCGTATAAATCGGCAGGTGGTTCGGAGATTTCATTAGGTTCGCCTAACGTTCCACAAGGTTCGGTAACGGTAACAGCAGGAGGTGTGAAGCTTACCGAGAATGTTGACTATACTGTAGATTACACACTTGGACGAGTAAAGATAATTAACGAAGGGATTTTGAATTCTGGAACTCCAATTAAAGTTTCATTGGAAAGTAATGCCCTATTTGCTATTCAACAAAAAACATTGATGGGTACCCATCTTGATTTTAAGATAAACAAAGATTTTAGCATTGGAGGTACCATCATGAATTTGAAAGAACGTCCTCTGACTAAGAAAATAAATATTGGTGATGAACCAATCAATAACACCATTTGGGGATTGGATGGTAACTATCGGACAGAAGCTCCATTTCTTACGCGCTTGATAGACAAAATTCCGTTGATAGCTACCAAGGAGATGAGTACCATTACTGCTTCAGCCGAATATGCCTACCTTATCCCAGGACATAACAAAGCAATTGGAAAAAATGGAAATGCATACATTGACGATTTTGAGGGAAGCACATCCACCATTGATTTGCGTTCGCAAGGAACTTGGAACCTAGCCAGTACACCACAAGGGCAACCAACTTTATTTCCAGAAACTGCTTCGTTGGATACCACTTTAAAGTCGGGATACAACAGGGCGAAATTGGCTTGGTACGTAATTGACCCTTTATTTTTGAGACAAACATCAGGCTTAACTCCTGGCAATATTACCAACAATGATATGTCGAACAACTTTGTTCGTGAGGTTCCAGAAACGGAGGTGTTTCCGAATAAACAATCGCCTAATGGCGTACCTGTTAATATTGCTACCCTCGACCTTGCCTATTATCCAAGCGAAAGAGGACCTTACAACTATGAGGTAGGGCCAACCAATGTTTCTTCAGGACTCAATGCTGACGGTTCACTTAAAGACCCTAAGTCACGTTGGGGAGGTGTGATGCGGTCCATTTCTACAAATGATTTTGAAGCAGCAAATATTGAGTATATCCAATTTTGGATGATGGATCCTTTTAATGATGACAATCCTTCATCGGCATGGAATAGTACGGGAGATTTATATTTCAATTTGGGTGATGTATCTGAAGATATCTTGCACGATAATTACAAAAGTGCAGAGAATGGTTTGCCTGCTCCTAGTACTCAATCTAGTAATAATGGATCGGGTGTACCCACCATTTCAACTGCTTGGGGTGTGGTGCCTGCGGTTCAACCTTTGATTAATGCGTTTAACTCTGATGCAAACGACCGTGCTTATCAGGATGTTGGATTGGATGGCTTGAGTGATGCTGCGGAACAAGGTTTCTTTAGCAATTATTTAGGGAGGTTAAACTTATTTTCACCTATTGCTTATCAAAACTTTGTAGGTGACCCTTCGGGCGATGACTATCATTATTTCAGAGGCGATGATTACGATGGAGCAAATAATGGTGCAGGAACTTCTATTCGCGACCGTTATAAGAAATTCAATGGGGTAGAAGGGAACTCTCCTGTTTCTTCGGGTGCTTATCCAACGGCTGCCACCACCTTACCAACGGTAGAAGACATCAATCACGATAATAACTTAAGCACTACTGAAAGTTATTTTCAGTACCACATCAGTTTAAAACCAAACGATCTTGCATCTGGAGTAGGGACAAACTACATCACGAACGTTTATAATACAACAGGTCAAAACATAAAAAATGGTGCCAACAAACCAATCAAATGGTATCAATTTAAGATACCAATAAAATCGCCTGAAACACGAGTAGGTTCGATTGAGAATTTTCAATCCGTTCGTTTTGTGCGGATGTTTTTCAAGAATGTAGATGCTCCTATCTTGTTACGTTTTGCGCGTTTAGAATTGGTACGTGATGAATGGAGAAAATACGGTTTCGATTTACTTTCGCCAGGATTATACATTCCTAATGATGATGATTTAACACTGTTTGATGTGGCTGCCGTGAACGTGGAAGAGAATGGAAGCAAACAACCCGTGAACTATGTTATTCCTCCAGGAATTGAACGTGAGATAAATGCGGCTTCGGCTAATTTGATTCAGTTGAACGAGCAAGCCATGTCGCTTACTTTTTGTAACCTAGCCGATGGTAAAGCAAGAGCAGCTTATAGAAACACAACCTTGGATGTGAGAAGTTATAAAACCATGAAAATGTTTGTGCATGGTGAAGCATCGTCTAACACTTCATTGCCTTTGCGCGATGATGAAATGACTGTCTTTATTCGTTTAGGTACCGACTTCACGGATAATTATTATGAATATGATGTTCCCCTAAAAATAACTCCACCTGGCAGTTACAATGGCAGTAGTGAAGACGATCAATATAAAGTGTGGCCTCAGGCGAATGAGATGGTGATAGAGTTTGAAAAACTTACCAATGCCAAATTGAATCGTAATAGCAACCTTATCAAACATACGGCTTCGTTGACTTCTGAATACGAAGAAGCAGATGGTACACGTATGATAGTGGTGAAAGGTAATCCAACGATTTCTGCCATTCGAACCATCATGATTGGTGTGAGGAACAATAAGAAAATAGATGCGAGTGATGATGGACTTTCGAAGTGTGGTGCAGTGTGGGTAAACGAATTGCGCTTGACCGACTTTGACCAAAAAGGAGGATGGGCCGCTAATGCAAGAGTAACTGCCAAGTTGGCCGACTTGGGTACACTTTCTGTGTCGGGAAGTATGTATACTCCTGGGTTTGGTAGTTTGGAAAACAAACTGGACCAACGAAAGAAGGAAACCATGAAACAATATGATGTAACTTCGAGTTTGGAATTAGGTAAGTTTTTCCCTAAAGACTGGGGCATTCACATACCTGCTTATGTCGACTATTCGGAAACATTTATTACTCCAAAATACAATCCACTGGACCCTGATATATTGCTTGCTCCTGAAATTAAAGGTAAACCACGAACGGATTCGATTAAGGGAATTACACAAGATTATACGAGAAGAAAGAGCATCAACTTTACCAATGTAAAAAAGGATAAAAGCAAGAACTCTAAGAAAAATCTTCCTTTCGATGTGTCTAATTTTTCCACTACGTTTGCATTCACCGAAATCTATAAACACGATGTGAATGTTGAATACAATACGGTGAAGAATTATCGAGGTGGATTGGTGTATAGCTATTCGCCTAAGTCGCCAAAGAATTTCAAGCCATTATCAAAGGTGTCGTTTCTTCAATCGAATTACTTGACCTTGATACGAGATGTTAACTTCTTTTTGGTTCCAACTAAATTTGGTTTCTCTACAGATGTTATCCGTGGGTTTGCAACGGCTAAGGATAGGAACATTACAGGAGGTGATATACTCATCTTGCCAACGTATAATAAGACCTTCAATATGAATCGTAATTATGATTTCAAATACGACATCACAAAAAATTTGAAGTTCGACTTTACGGCTAACAACATGGCAAGAATATTCGAACCGGCTGGCGAGATTGACACCAAACAAAAGAAAGATACGATAAGGACTAATTTAATGAACTTGGGAAAAACATCTCAATACAATCATCAGGTAAGTTTGAATTATAATATTCCAATCAATAAATTGCCTTTTCTCGATTTCACTACTGCATCGGTGAAATACACAGGAACGTACTCTTGGCAACATTCGCCACTTTACGATACTAAATACACCAAGAATGCATCAGGCGAATTGGTGCCGGTGCATGTAGATACCTTGGGAAATACCATTCAGAACTCACAAAATATTCAATGGAACGGACAGTTGAACATGGTAACACTTTATAACAAAGTACCGTTTCTGAAAAAAGTAAATGCGAAGAGTGGTAGCTCGAAACCTGCTGTGGATAAGGCGATGAAAGACCCTAATCCAAACTCGCCAAGTGATACTACTAAAAAGAAAAAGGACGAACCAAAAGGTTTTGCATTGTATATGGGCAGATTGCTGATGAGTTTAAAAACTGTAACAGTGACCTACTCGGATGTACGAGGAACGCTATTGCCGGGCTATTCGCAAAGCACGCAGATGATGGGTATGGACGAACATTTCCAAGGCCCTACTACTGGATTTATATTCGGTAGTCAGAAAGATATACGGCAAACGGCTATTGATAATAATTGGCTGGTGAAAACGCAGAGCTTAAATACGGCTTATACCACCACACATAGCACCAACCTCAATATTAAGGGTAATTTGGAACCTATGCCCGATTTGAAGATAGAACTAAGTGCTACTCGAACGGAAACCCATTCAACGAGTGAGTTCTTTAAATGGGCTCGTAATTTGGCACCTATGGATACCGCGCAATATAGCTTCCAACATCAGTCGCCAACCGAAATGGGTACCTTTAGTATGTCGTATTCATCGTTCCGTACTTCGTTCATGAAAGGGGATGATGTGTTTCAAATGTTCTTAGATGCACGAAAGGATGTGTCGCAAAACTTAGGAACACAGAATCCGAACTCTAGCCGAAACACACATTATTCGAACGGATTTGCTGATGGTTATAATCCTACTTCGGCCGATGTGTTGATTCCTTCTTTCCTTGCTGCTTACTCGGGCAAACGTTCGGCTGGTAATTCTACCGAAAAGTTTCCTAAGATACCTAAACCAAACTGGAGGGTGACCTATGACGGATTGTCGAAATTGAAACAAGTGAAGAAGTATTTCAAAACGGTGACCTTGAGTCATGCTTATCGTTCATCATATAGTGTGGGTGGATACACTTCCAACTTGATGTATGGCGAGAATGGTACTGGTAATCCGTTCAGCAGAGATACTACTTCTACCGACCCGAACCGAAACTTTATTCCTCGTAATTTGATTACGGCTGTAACCATATCTGAACAATGGAGCCCGTTGATAAAAGTGGAGGTGGTGCTATTGAATAGCTTGTCGTTCAATTTTGAATTTAAGAAAGATAGAAACATCTCGCTTGGCTTGACTTCGAACACCATTACCGAGGTAGCAGGGCGAGAGATTATAGGAGGGGTAGGTTATCGTTTGGTTGGATTGAAATTGTTTAAACTTCAAATAAAAGGCAAACCAATAAAGAGCGATTTGAACATGAAGGCCGATTTATCGTTTAGAAAAAATACCACTACTATGCGAAGGATAGCCGAAGAGGTGAGTCAACCTACGGGTGGAACGAATATTATTTCGATTAAAATATCAGCCGATTATGTGATTAGCGAACGTATCAGCATCCGATTGTTTTACGATAGAATCATCAACAAACCTGTTATCTCCACTTCGTTCCCTACTACCAATACCAATGCAGGTATCAGCTTGCGACTGTCGTTGTCGAATTAAAGGGCTGTTAGTTGAAGGTAAAAAGTTACCGCTAAGGCAATTCGACAATTTTACAGTAGGCAATTGTTCAATTTCGCAATTTTGCAGTAGACAATTATACAAACGCAATTAAAAAAATGCTGCAATAGGATAGGAATTTCTCCTGTTTTCAATTTTGTGCTACATCTTCCTATCTTAATTAAGAAAAACAGGGCCTAAAAAATGAGTAAAAAGGGACCGCAGATTGACCGCAATTTGACCGCAGTCTCACCGCAATTATCCCGCAGTTATCTCTGAGGGGATTTTAGGGGCAAAAATATGGGATTTTACGAAATACGAATTGTACGAAACCCGAAGGGTGGGGACAGGTGAAATAGTTCAAAGTTTAAAGTTAGAAAGTTGTAGGGAATGCAGAATTAAGAATTTCCCACGAGGACAATTTGGTTGTTAGTTGTTGGTTGGGCGAAAGACCTCACCCCCGGCCCCTCTCCGAAGGAGAGGGGTGACGGAGTGGTAGGGGGAAGAATTTGGTTTATACTTATATAATATAGGTATATTTGGGTTCGAAAAAACAATGTGTTGTGGCGAGACGCCACATAATAAATGGCACAGGCGAAACA